>JAFZOC010000078.1 GCA_017550765.1 Oscillospiraceae bacterium | reverse complement strand
GGGCCGGCGCGCTGCACGTCCACGATCACGCAGGGGATCTCCGCCATGGCGCCGTAGCCCAGATTCTCCTGCATCAGGGAGAAGCCCGGGCCGGAGGTGGCGGTCATGGCCTTGACGCCCGTGGCGGAAGCGCCCAGGACGGCGGCGATGGAGGAGATCTCATCCTCCATCTGGATGAAATGGCCCCCTACCTGGGGCAGGCGCAGAGCGCTCTGCTCGGCGATCTCGGTAGACGGGGTGATGGGGTAGCCCGCGAAGACGCGCATGCCGGCGGCGATGGCGCCCTCCACAGCGGCCTCGTTCCCCTGCATCAGGACAGCTTTCGACATTCTCACGGCCTCCTCATTCTTCCAGATTCACAAGATAAATGGCGTAGTCCGGGCAGCGCAGTTCGCAGGTGCCGCAGAGGATGCAGCCCGCCGGATCGGTCAGGGCCACTTTTTCCTTTCTGATCTCCAGCACCTGCTTGGGGCAGAAGGCGGCGCAGATGCCGCAGCCCTTGCACCAGGCGCTCTCGATCACGAGTTTTTTTCTTCCGACCATTTTACGATCTCCTTTTTCGGGCCCCTCGTCCTAGTCCAGCGCGGGCCTCTGTCCAGTCTATTAAACACCCATTCACAAAAAAAGGAAAACAATTCTTTCCTTGCTGTTGCCACAGGCTTTTGGCTGTGGTATAGTGCGTAGGGGAGCCCTCTTTCCCCGGTCCGCGCCTTCCGTTTCGCGCGGGAAAAGGAGCATGACATGAATTTCCGCAATCTGCAGTACTTCCTCGCCGCCGCAGAGGAGAAGAACATCACCCACGCGGCCCGCAAGCTCTATATCTCCCAGCAGTCTCTGTCCGGACACATCGCGAAGCTGGAGGAGGAGCTGGGCGTGTCCCTCTTCCAGCGGGGACAGGAGCTGGAGCTCACCTACGCCGGGGAGCGCCTGGCCCTGATCGCCCGGCAGATCTGCGCCCTGGAGCAGGAGATCCTCCGGGAGACCGGCGAGATCTCCGACCACCGGCGGGGCCGGCTCCGCCTGGGCATCTCCTACACCTGCGGCCGGGCGATCCTGCCCATGATCCTCCCGGCCTTCTGCGCCGCACACCCGCTGGTGGAGATCAGCCTCATGGAGGGCAACCACCGCCAGCTCAACGAGTGGCTGCGCCAGGGCGAGATCGACGTGCTGATCGGCTACATGCCCATCGACCCGCCCGGCGCCCAGGTGTCCGTCATCCTGCGGGAGCGGCTGTTCCTGGCCTGTCCCAAGCCCTTCAGCGCCCGGGTCTTCGACGGGGGCGCCGCCGTCAGGCGCGCCCGGGAGGAGGGGGTGGACATCCGGCTCTTCGCGGAGCAGCCCTTCATCCTGCTCAAGCAGGGCAACCGCATCCGCGGCATGCTGGACTCCTACCTGAGCAAGACCGGCTTCCTGCCCCGGGTGCTGCTGGAGACGGAGAACATCGAGACCGCTTTCGCCCTGGCGGAGCAGGGCATGGGCATCACGCTCTATCCGGAGCTCTTCCTGCGCAGCCTCCACGCGGACGCCGGGGGCGAGAGCTCGCCGCTGGACCTGTTCCCCCTGCCCGGGCCGGAGGCCCTGGGCGCGCTGGGCGTGGCCTTCATGGAGGGCGGCTACCTCTCCCCCGCCGTGCTGGACTTCATCGCCCTGTGCAAGCAGCGGGGCAGCCTCTGGGAGCTGAGCGCCGGCGAGTGAGCGCCGGCGGGACGAAAGACAGGCCCGGCCGCGATGCCGGGCAGAAAGGAGACCGCGATGAAAGAAGTGCTGATGTTCTATCTGGAGGACTGCGGCTACTGCCACAAGGCGGCCCGGGCCCTGGACGAGCTGTTCGAGGCCGAGCCCCGCTACCGCCAGATCCCCCTGACGCGGATCGAGGAGTCCCGGCAGCCGGAACTGGCCGACCGCTTCGACTACTACGCCGTGCCCACCTTCTATGTAGACGGCCAGAAGATCTTCGAGGCCCGTCTCTTCATGGGCTATGACGAGATCAGGGCCGGCGCGAAGGCGGCTCTGGACGCCGCCCTGGCAGACTGAGCGCTGCGGGAACTGAGCGCTGCGAGACTGTCAAAAACGCCCTCAAAGGACTTTTTTGACAAGCTGAGACGTCCCCCGGAGCAAAGGCTCCGGGGGACGTCTGCGTCTCATGGGGCTCGCCAGGCGTTTCGACGGGTCTTTCACGGGGCCCTGGCGCCGCCCTCAGCTCTTCCGCCAGAGGTGCAGCACGCCCCGGTCGTTGAGCTGCTGCAGCGTCACCAGCAGCACCGGGAAGAGCAGCATCCCCCACACGCTGCAGACCCGCCAGCCCACATACATGGCCGTCAGCGAGGCCAGGGGGTCCAGCCCGATCTCGTCCCCCAGGAGCTTGGCCTGGATGCAGCTGCGCACCAGACAGCTCACGCCCCAGGTGACCAGCAGCCCCAGGCCCCGGCCCAGCTCGTCCAGCAGCAGGCAGCCCAGGGCCCAGGGGACCAGCACGATCCCCGTGCCGAAGACCGGCAGCGCGTCCACGATCGCGGTGAGGGCGGCCAGGCCCATGGCCCCTTCCACGCCCAGCAGCAGGAAGGCCAGCAGCAGCTCGAAAAAGGTGATCCCCATGAGGATCAGCTGGGCCCGGAGCCAGCCGCCGCAGCTGCCGCGCAGATCCCGGCCCAGCTCCCGCAGGCGCTCCCGGGTGCCGGCGGGGATCTGGGCCTCGAAAAAGGCCAGCAGCCGCGGGAAGGACGCCGAGCAGAAGTAGCTGCCGATCCCCGCCGTGACCACGAACAGCAGTGCGTCCGGCCCCTGCTGGGCCAGGCGCCCCAGGGCGTCCAGCGCCCATTGGCTCAGATGGCCCGGGATCGCGTACAGGCTCTCGCCCGCCGCGTCCAGCGCCAGGCGCAGGGTCTCCGTCAGCTCCTCCGGCGCCGTCGCGATCGTCTCCAGGGCCCGCTCCTCCAGCGAGCTCAGCCCGCTCGCCATGCCCGCCATCATGGCCGGGACCTGGCGGGCCAGGCCCACGGCCTCGGAGGCCGCCCAGCTCAGCAGCGCTCCAATCCCCCAGCCCAGCAGCCCCAGCGCAGCCACGCTCATGAGCCCCGCCGCCGCGCCCCGGCGCCAGCCCTTGCCCACCAGGAAGCGCACCGGCGGCTCCATCAGCGCCGCGATGGCCAGAGACAGCAGCAGCGGCGCCAGCCACGGCAGCAGGAAGCGGATCGTCAGCCAGAGCGCCGCCAAAGCCGCCGCGGCCTCCAGCGCGATCCCCAGGTAGCGTATCGCCCGCTGCGGCATCCGCAAGGCCCCCTTTCCTCTGGAGCGGATGCCTCCCGTGCCCCTCGGGCCGCTCCGGCCAGAGGGGCGGCGGGGCGCTCGGTCCGGCATCCGCATGAACGCTCTTTCCCATGGTCTGCCCATCCCTGCGCGCTTTTATACCCGTCGCCGGGCCACTTCCGCCCTTCGCACCGCCGCCGGGTGCTCCCGCACCGGCGACGGTCCTTCTGTATAGTATGGAACGGCCGCTCAGTCGGCCGATGGAGGGATATCCATGCGCATCGTACAGAAATTCGGCGGCAGCTCTCTGGCCGGGCCGGAGAGGCTCCGGCGGGCGGCGGGGATCTGCGCGGAGGCCGCCCGCCGCGGCGCAGAGCTGACGGTGGTGGTCTCCGCCGCCGGGGACAGCACCGACGAGCTGATCGCCCTGGCCCGGCAGCTCTGTCCGCACCCGCCGGCGCGGGAGCTGGACGCGCTGCTGGCCACCGGGGAGCAGCGCTCCGCCGCTCTGATGGCCATCATGCTGGAGAGCCTGGGCCATACCGCCCGCTCTTTCACCGGCTGGCAGGCCGGGATCTATACAGACGAACGCCACGGCGAGGCGACGATCCTCCGGGTGGAGCCGGAGCGCCTGCGCCGCGCGCTGGACGCGGGACAGATCGCCGTTGTGGCGGGCTTCCAGGGCCTGGGGCCGGACGGTACGGTCTCCACCCTGGGCCGGGGCGGCTCGGACACCACCGCCGTGGCCCTGGCCGCCGCCCTGGACGCGGACCGCTGCGAGATCTACACCGACGTGGACGGCATCTACAGCGCCGACCCCCGGCTGATCCCCGGCGCCCGGCTGCTACCCCGAATCGACTATCGGGATATGCTCTGCCTGGCCGAAGCCGGCTCTCAGGTGCTGCACCCGGGATCCGTGCGCCTGGCCATGGAAGAGGGGCTGCCGGTGCATCTGCTCTCCTCTTTCCGGGCGGGACCGGGCTCCCTGGTCTGCCGGCTGCCGGAGGAGGCGCGGCCGCCTCTGGTCGGCGTCACCCGGGATGAGGCGCGCAGCTGCGTCACCCTGGCAGGCCGGGACGCAGACGAAAAACTGCTGGCACAGCTCCGGGAACAGCTGGAACACAGCGGCATCCCGGTGCGGGAGAGCGAAGCCGCGGAGGGGTCCCTGCGCCTCACGGTGGCCCCGGCGCAGCTCCTGACCGCCCTGGAGCTCGTCCACCGGGCGGCGATCGCCGCGTAGTCCGCGCGGTAGAGACAAAAGGAGCCCGCCGCTCACGCGGCGGGCTCTGCACGATCGGCCAGACCGGTCATGGTGGGGCTATTTTGGATCGGCAGGGCCCTTGGGCCGGCGCGCCGCGGTCCGCTGTCGGTCCTCTGGCGGGCTCTCTCCCCGGCCGGCGGATCAGGGCGTCGCGGGGGGCTCGATCTCCAGGTAGCTCTCCAGGATCTGCATGACGCTCTCGTCCCGCAGGATGACGGAGATCTCGATGCGGCGGTTGGCGCTGCGGCCCTCGGGGGTGTCGTTGGGCTGGACCGGACGGGTCTCGCCGTAGCCGGCGGCGCAGAAGAACTCCGCGTATCTGCCGAGCTTGCCGCCCTTTTGCTCCAGCAGATAGCCCAGCACAGCGTTAGCCCGGTCGGTGGAGAGGACGCGGTTGTCCTCCTCGGTGCCGGTGCTGTCGGTGTGGCCGGAGATCACGATGCTGTCCACATACTTGGCATTCTCCTCGTCGGAGAGGAACTTCACGAACACGTCGATCAGCTGGTCCAGCGCCGGGGCGGCCTCATCCTTGATGTCCGAGGAGCCCACGTCGAAGAGGATGCTCTCGCTGAGGACGATGTTGCCGTTGTCGCCGATCGAGACCTTGGACGCGTCGCCCATGCTCTTGGCCATGCTGTCCCGGATCTGCCGGAGGATCGACAGGCGCAGCACCGCGATGGTCTGCATCTGGCTGCGCATGGCCAGCAGTTCCTCCGAGGCGGCCTTCATGTAGGCCTCCTGGTCGGCGATCAGGGCCTTCTGGTCCGCCAGGAGCTTGTCCTGTCCGGCCAGCTCCTCCTGCTGCCTGGCCAGGGTCAGCTTGGCCTCGTCCAGGTCCACCGCGATCTTGTCGAGCCGCGCCTCCGCCTGGGCCACCTGCTCCAGGGTCAGGGAGAGGCTGGCCTGGGTATCGCTGAGCTCCGTCTGGGTACTGGCCAGGGTCTCCCGGGTGCCGGAGAGCTCCCGCTCGGTCTCCTGCAGGCTGAGGGTGGTCTTGTCCAGCAGGGTCTGGGCGGCGGCCAGGCGGTCGGCGGTGTCCGTGAGCGCGGCCTTGGTGTCCTTCAGGTCGTTGCCGGTGATCAGGTTCTGGATATAGCTGAGCAGCATCACGAAGAAGAGGATCAGCGCCACGGCGGACATCATGTCCGCGTAGGAGGGCCAGAAGCCCTGCTCTCCCTCTCCGCTGCGGACAGCAGCCGCCGTGCGGTCCCTATACGCCCTTCTCATGCTTGCCGCCCTCCAGCCGGCGGTCGATCTCGCGCATCACGCTGGTGAGGTCCCGGACCACCAGGTCCATCCGCTCGATGCTGCCGCGCAGGTCGTAATCCACCTCGGCGAAGGCATGGACGCCCTTGTCGAATCGCTCCAGGCCCTTGTCCCAGTCGGCCAGGGCGGCCCGGTTCTGCTCGGCGGCGCCGGCCAGAGCCTGGGCCGCCTCCCGGGCGGAGGCGCCGAAGGCGTCGGCGGTCTCCCGGAGAGCCGCGATCGTGCGGCGCACCAGGTCCGCGTCGTTCTTGGCGGCCTCGGTCTGCAGGCCCGGCGCCACCTCGTTGTCCAGCCAGAGCTCCAGACGGGTCTCCATCTGCTCCCGGGCGGCCTGGGGACTGAGGATGCTCTTCAGCAGCGTCAGCAGCACGGAGCAGCCCGCGCCCACCAGAGAGGTGTAGAAGGCCACGCCCATGCCCGACAGGGCCGACAGGAGCCCGCCGCCCACGCTGTCCATCACGGAGAGCCAGTCCTCCCCGGAGGAGAAGCGCAGCAGTTCCGTCAGCGAGGCCACCGAGAGGCTCAGGCCCAGGAAGGTCCCGAAGAGGCCCAGCGTCACGAAAAGGGAGACTGCGTTGTTGAGGAAGCGCTCACAGAACAGCAGTCCTGAGAGCTTGGCCGCCACCGTATCGGCGATGATGGCGGGGGTGTTGGTGTCCTGCCCGTACTTCCGGTAGGCCTTGGTATACTCCTCCAGCAGGTCTGCCCGAAAGCCCCGGACCTTCCCGGGGTCGCCCTTGGCCTTCCCGGCGAGCCCCTGATAGCGCAGACAGACCATCACCAGCAGGAACAGCGCCGCCACGAAGAGCAGCGCGATCAGGGCCATCACGACCAGGCCTACGGCGGGCATGTTGGATAGATCGATCATCGTCGGTCCCTCCTGTCCTATTCGGCGTGCCCCCGGAAAAAGCCCGCGCGGAGCGGCGTCGGCCGCAGTCCGCGCCCGGGGGCCGGGCGTTAGACGAAAAAACGCGAAAAATGTTCCCGGAGCCCTGAGAAGGGCGGCCGGGACGGAGGCAGCCGCGCCCGGCGGAAGCAGGCGCACTACGGGCAAAGGACGCACCGCGGGACCGCGGCGCCGTGCTCGCTCCCCGCGGGCCCTCTCCCGGGGGGCTCGCCGCGCCCCTCTTCGCGCCCTCGCGGACGAAGTGCCGATCATTCACGCGCTGCGCGCCTTGCTTTCCCCCTTCGGATGTGGTATCATCGCCCCAGAGAAAGAGAGGGATCTGCCCGATGAACGAGAATTTCTTCGCATACATCTCTCGGATGCGCTACATCGGCCGCTGGAGCCTGATGCGCAACTCCCTGCCCGAGAACATCCAGGAGCACAGCCATATGGTCGCCGTGCTGGCCCATGCCCTGGGGGTGATCCGCCGGGACGTCTTCGGCCGCCCCTGCGACCCCAATGCGGCCGCCGCCGTGGCTCTCTATCACGACAGCAGCGAGATCCTCACCGGGGACCTGCCCACGCCGATCAAATACCACAGCAGCGATATCCGCGACGCCTACAAGCAGGTGGAGGAGCTGGCCTGCCGCAAGCTCCTGGACACCCTGCCGGCGGAGCTGCGCCCCGCCTATGAGGAGCTGCTCCTGGGCAGGACCGCCGAAGCGCTGCACGATCTCGTGAAGGCGGCGGACAAGCTCTCCGCCTACATCAAGTGCATCGAGGAGCGCAAGGCCGGCAACAAGGAGTTCCTCTCCGCCGAGAAGCAGACCCGCCGCATCCTGGAGGAGAGCGCCCTGCCGGAGGTGGCCTATTTCCTGGCGCATTTCATCCCGGCCTTCGAGCTGGATCTGGACGAACTGGGCACCATCGAGGAGGGCTGACATGGATACGAGCGCTCCCAGTCTGACCGAGCGCCTGGCCGCCCGGCTCCGGCTCCTGTTCCGGGAGGACAGGGTCCCCTTCCTCGCGGCGTTGCTGGCGGGGCTCCTGGCCCACGGCTATGCCTTCGCCAACAAGCTCCTGAACGCGGACGAGCTGTCCTCGCTCTTCGGGAAGGGGGCGACGGTGGGTTCCGGCCGCTGGGGCCTGCCCCTGACCAGCTATCTCTTCCCGGACCTGTCCATGCCCTGGGTCTACGGGCTGCTGAGCCTGGTGCTCCTGGCCGCCGCCACGGCGCTGATCGCGCGGATCTTCCAGATCCGGCGGCCCCTGGTCCAGGCGCTGCTGGCCGCGACGGTGGTCTGTTTCCCCGCCCAGACCGCGACCTTCAGCTACATGTTCACCAGCCCCAGCTACGCGCTGGCCTTCCTGCTGGCGGTGGCCTCCGCGGCCATCGTGGAACGCGGGGGCTGGCGCTGCCAGATCCTGGGCGGGCTGTGCCTGGTGCTGAGCCTGGGGATCTTCCAGGGCTACATCGCCCTGGTGGCGAGCTTCTTCCTGATCGGGATGATCCGCCGGCTGATGGCGGGCGAAGACGCCAGGGCCGTGCTGCTGCACGGCCTGTCCCGGCTGCTGTGGCTGGCCGTGGCCCTGGTGCTGTACTACGCGCTGGCGCTGCTGTTCCTGAAGATCTACGGCTGGCACTTCGAGCCCTACGGCGTGGAGCGGGAGCGGAGCCTGCTGCTGCGTGTGCTGGTGGCCTACAGCTCTTTCCTGCGCATCTTCACCCGGGGCTATTTCGGCTTCATCCGCACGCCCTTCGCCACGGTCCTCCACGGGCTCTGTGTGCTGGCGATGCTGGGCGGCTTCGTCCCCTGGCTCCTGCGGGAACGGGACTGGGGCCGAAGGGGCCTGGCGCTGCTGTGTCTGTTCCTCCTGCCGCTGAGCATCAACTGCCTCTATCTGATCGCGAACGTGGACATCATCGGGCCCCACGTCCTCTACGGCTTCGTCGCCTTCTATGTCCTGGCGGCGGTGCTGACGGAGGACCTGCGCCCCGGTCCGTCCACGCTCCTGCGGGACTGCGTGCTGGTGGCCCTGGCCCTGATCACGGCGGGGAACGTCTACTTCGCCAACAAGTGCTATCTGAAGATGCATCTGGACTACGAGAACGCCTACGCCCTCTACACGGGGATCGCGGCCCAGGTCCGGGACCGCGAGGAGTTCCAGCCGGGCTGCGTCCTGGCGCTGGTGGGCCGGGCCGACCAGGGCCTGGTCTCCAACAAGGACATGGACCTGGGCGAGTTCTCCGGCCCCAGCTGGGACCTGGTGAACGTCTACACCCGGGAGATCCTGCTGCGGCGCTACGTGGGCTTCGACGTGCCCATGGCCTCGGGAGCGGAGGTCCGGGCGCTGGCAGAAGATCCCCGGGTGATCGAGATGCCGAGCTATCCCTACTACGGCTGTATCCAGCGGATCGACGGCTATCTGGTGGTGAAGCTGGGCGAATAGGCCCGATCGCGTCGCGTCCGGTGTCCTATGGTGCCGCGGGGTGCGGCCGATGTTTTTGCAGACCCGCGGGGGCGAGCGTTCCTCGCCCCCGCATCAAGGAGAGGATGAGAGATGGAGAACAGCAAACTGGCGCGCATCAATGAACTCGCGGCCCTGGCCAAAGTCCGGGCGCTGACGGAGGAGGAGCAGGCCGAACGGGCCGCTCTGCGGCAGGAATACATCGCCGAGTGGCGCCGCGGTGCGATCGAGGTGCTGGAGAACACCTATGTGGTGGGCCCGGACGGCGTGAAGCGGAAGCTGCAGAAGCGCGCGGAGAAGAGGCGCATATGAGCCGCGGGATCGTCCTCATCGGCAACTACGGCTCCGGCAAGACCGAGATCGCCATCAACCTGGCGGTGAAGGCCGCCGGGGAGGGTCTGAAGACCCTGGTCGTGGACCTGGACAAGGTCAACGACTATTTCCGCATGTCCGACAAGGTCTCGCTGCTGCGGGACAAGCGGATCGACCTGGTCTCGCCCACCTTCGCCGGTCGGGGCGTCACCCCCAGCAGCATGTCCGCCGCCGTGGCCTCCGCCTTCACGGGCCAGTGGGACCTGGCGATCTTCGACGTGGGCGGGGACGCCGCCGGGGCGCTGTCCCTGGGCCGCTATCACCAGGACTTCGACGCCTGGCAGGGCGAGCTGCAGGTCTACGACATCGTGAACGTCTTCCGGCCCATGTCCGAGACGCCGGAGAAGATCCTGAAGCTCATGGCGGAGCTGGAGGGCTTCGCCCGGCTCTCGGTGACGGGCTTCGTGAACAACTCCAACCTCCTGACCTACGCCAGCGCCGACGACCTGCGCCGGGGCTACGACGCGGTCCGGGAGGCCTCGATCCGCGCCGGGATCCCGGTGGCGCACACCACCGGGCGGCGGGAGTTCCTGGATGCGTTCCTCTCCGACGGGCGGGACCCGCGCTACATCGGGGAGCCGCTGGCGCTGGAGACCTATATGCACCGCAGCTGGGAGGCCTTCACCAGAGAGGGCTTCTGAGCGCAGGCCGTAGCGAGGGGCCCCAGCGAAAGGAAAAAGGAGCGGAGAGCCGCTCCTTTTTCCTTTTTCTTGCAGATCCCGCCCGCCCATGGTATACTCTCCCCGCAAGCATATCGGACCGGGACGCACGCGGGCGAGAGCCCGTCGTGCCCAACAGGGGAATCTGGGTGAGGCCCGGCGCTGCGCAGCCGCGCAGCATCGGCGCCGACTCCCTCGCGGGGCCGCCACTGTGAAGCGGAGGACCGTCGTCGCGAGGGCCGCAGGGCCCGCGGCGATCCGTCTTCCCGAAGTCAGAAGACCTGCCCGGACAGCGAAAACTGGATACGCTGTGTCGTATGGAGGACCGCGAGCCCGGTCAAAGTACAGGACGGCGTGGCCTTGCCATGCCCTCCTCTCTTTTCCTTCGTGCGATCTCCGATGGCCCGAAAGGGCTGAACAAAGAAAGGAGAGGATATCATGTCCAAAAAACTGAAGATCGTTCTTGCCGTCGTCCTGTTGCTTGCGGTGGCGGCAGCCGCGGTGCTGTTGTACCAGCACTTTTCCCCCAAGGCGTCGGAGGGCGCCAAGACCGTCGCCGTCCAGATCGTCCACGGAGACGGGACGAAGAAGGAGCTCACGCTCCACACCGACGCGGAGACCCTCCGCGGCGCGCTGGAAGAACAGAGCCTGATCGAGGGCTCGGAGAGCGAGTACGGCCTCTATGTGACCACCGTGGACGGCGAGGCTGCGGACGATACGCAGCAGCAGTGGTGGTGCTTCAACGACGGCAAGGGCGAGATGCTGCCCACCGGCGTGGACAGCACCATGATCCAGGACGGCGACGTCTATGAGATCGTGCTCAAGACCGGCTGGTAAGTTCAGCGCCCGGGAGATCTGCGTACTGGCGCTGCTGGCGGCGCTGATCTTCGCCGCCAAGTTCGCCCTGGCCTCGGTCCCCAACATCAACCTGAACGCGCCGCTGATGATCCTGGCGACGGTGTTCTTCGGCTGGAAGGCCCTGTGCGCGGTATGGATCTACGTGCTGCTGGAGGGTCTGGTCTTCGGCTTCCACGTGTGGTGGGTGAGCTATGTGTTCATCTGGCCGCTGCTGGTGGCGCTGGCGCTGCTGTTCCGGCGCAACGGCTCGGCGTGGATCTGGGCCGCGGTGGCGGGCTTCTGGGGCCTCTGCTTCGGGCCGCTGATGTACATCCCCTATTTCTGCATCCTGG
>JAFZOC010000077.1 GCA_017550765.1 Oscillospiraceae bacterium | reverse complement strand
GAAGTTCCCATTTTTGCCTCTCAAGGTGTCGACACTTTGTCGACACCTTGAACGCCTGCCATTTTGGCAGGCGTTCTTTTTCGTCGGGATGGAAAGGGAAGGGCCGGAGCGGTCGGAGGACGAGCGCACAGGGATGCACCCGCTGCAAAAGGGAGATCCGGATCTGGATCAGGCCGGTTCGTAGCTGCGGCTGATCTCATGGCCTTCCGCGTCGTATTCGATGTCCTCCATCAGCGCGGGATCGACTTTGCTGCGCTTCTTGACGACCATGCCCTGGCCTTGGTTGTTGAAGACCCAGATCTTATAGCCGGGAAAGGCAGGGTCTGGCTTGTTGAACGCGCCGCTGACGTTCAGACGGCAGAACTTGGACCGTCCTTCCGGCGTGTCCAGCAGATCGCCGGGGCCGGTATAGAACAGTTCGTCCTTGGCTGCGCGTTTTTTGAACGCTTCCCATTCCTCGTCGGGGACTTTGTCCACTTCGCGTGAATCGATCATGTCGGAGCCTCCTTATAGCGACCATCGCATCGAGCATCCACACGATGGTCCTGGCTATGGGTATCAGGCGCAGCGTCCGTACCCCTGCGTTGAGCAAGAGCTGTTCTGCAGACGTCTTGCGGCGCTATGACAACTGACGATCATCATCAGGGACCGTTTGCGCAAACAGGGCCGACGTTCTGACGCGCCGGCCCTGTTGGGGCGAGACGTTCCGCGCTGCGTCAGGCCTCAGTCGCCCATGCAGATGCCGATATCTCGGGCGACCTGGATGATGGGATGGTCCACCGGCAGGAACTTGGTCTTGCTGGCAGCTTCATCCAGGGGGATGGAGGTGATCTGCCCGCCCTGGATGGCGACCATGCGCCCATACTGCTTGTTCACGATAAGGTCCGCTGCGGCCGTGCCGAACTGGGTGGCCAGGAGCCGATCGTAGGGGCAGGGGGGACCGCCGCGCTGATAGTGTCCCGGGACCGTCACGCGGGTGTCCGCGCCGGTGATGCGCTCGATCTCCGCAGCGATGGCATAGGAGACGGTGGGGTATTTGCTGGCCTCTTTCTTCTTGCGGGCCTCCTCCTCGGTGAGGATCTTATCGCCCTTGGAGACCGCGCCTTCCGCACAGGCGACGATCGAGAAGCCATGGCCGCTCTTTTTGCGCGCGCGGACGAGATCGGCGACCTTCTCGATGTCATAGGGGATCTCGGGGATCAAGATCGCGTCGGCACCGGAGGAGATGCCTGCTGCCAGGGTCAGCCAACCGGCGTCCCGCCCCATGAGCTCTACCACGAACACGCGGCCGTGAGAGCAGGCGGTGCTGTGCAGATAGTCGATCACGTTGGTGGCGATATCCACAGCGCTCTGGAATCCGAAGGTCGTGTCGGTGCCGAAGATGTCGTTGTCGATGGTCTTGGGCAGCGTGACCACGTTCATGCCGTAGTCCGCGAGGAGCTTGGCGCTCTTCTGGGTGCCGTTGCCGCCCATGATCACCAGACAGTCCAGATTCAGGCGGTTGTAGGTGCTCATCATGTCGGGCAGCAGACTGTTGCCGTCGCCGTCGATGATGTCTTTGCCGGGGATGTAGCGCTGTCTGGATGTGCCGAGGATCGTGCCGCCGCGGGTCAGGATGCCGGAAAAGTCCTTGGGCTCCATGAATTTGTAGTCGCATTCGATCAGACCGCGATATCCGTCGTACATGCCGTAGATCTCCACATTGGGGATCCGCTCGAAGAGGGCTTTGCCGACGCCGCGAATGGCGGCGTTCAGGCCCTGGCAATCGCCGCCGCTGGTGATCCGTGCGACACGGGTCATTCTCTTCAAAAGTTCCGCCTCCTTTGTCGTAATTGACAATAGCTATTATGGAACGATCACTCGAAAAATGCAAGAGGGGCGTGGGAGAAGAACGGCGTTTTTTACAAGAATAGCATAGACAAGCGCATCGCTCTTTGTTATAATGCATTCAAAACGCACGAACACGCAGCAAGGAGAAAGACACGATATGGCCAGACCTGTCATCATCACCGCGGACAGCACGGTAGATCTGTCCGCGGAACTCAAAGAACGCTTCGATATCCGTATCATCCCGCTCATGATCACCCTGGGAGAGGACCATTTCATGGACGACGGGAGCAGCTTCACGCCGCTGGACATGTATGCCCGCTATCACAAGGACGGGATCCTGCCCAAGACCTCCGCGCCTGGCGTCCAGGAGTTCCTGGACTTCTTCACGCCGCTGGTGCAGCAGGGCTATGATATCGTCCATCTGGATATCAGCGCGGAGCTCTCCAATACCTTCAATGCTGCGCGTCTGGCAGCCGCGGAACTGGAAGGGGTCTATGTGGTCGACAGCCGCATGCTCTCCACCGGCGTCGGCCTTTTGGCCATCGAGGGCGCCGAGTGCCACGACAGAGGCATGGGCGCGAAAGAGATCGCGGAACATCTGGAGAGCCTGACGGGGAAGGTCTCTACCAGCTTCGTGCTGGACACCCTGGAGTTCATGTGGAAGGGCGGACGCTGTTCCGGCGTCGCTGCGCTCGGTGCGAACCTCCTGAAGCTGAAGCCGGGCCTGGAGATGAGCGACGGAAAGCTCGGCGTCTACAAGAAATACCGGGGCAACATCGAAAGAGTCTATGAGCAGTATATCCGTGAGCGCCTGGAAGGGAAAATGGTCCGCCCGGGCCATATCTTCATCACCGAGTCCGGCGAGATCGCGCCGGAGGTGGTGGAGCGTATGTGCAAGCTCGCGCTGGAACTCTCCGGCTGCCGGGAAGTCCACCACACCATGGCCGGCTGCACCGTCTCCACCCACTGCGGTCCCAAGACCCTGGGCGTGCTGTTCATCGAGGAATAATGTCATATGATCTGAGCGGGGCGGCTGCATGGACCGCCCCGCTCCTTTTATGTCCGGATCTTTTCAAAGATCCCTGTAACGTTTTGACTCTTTTCTCATCTTTTAGTCGAAAGGCGGTGAGAATGTGACGGAGTTCGAGGAGTGCTTCCGCCGCGAGCGCGACAACATCTTCAAATACCTGCTCAGCATCGCGCGGGACTGGACCCTTGCCGAGGAACTGACCCAGGAGACCTTCTACCGGGCCTATATGAACTGGAGCGCCCTGCGCGACAAGACCAGCGCAAGGGCATGGCTCTGCAAGATCGGGAAGAACTGCTATCTCGCCTGGAGCAACGAGCAGAAGCGACGCGCAGATCTGATAGATCCCGACACGCTGGTCGACCCGAACGGCCCTGAGGAGATCATCCTGCGAGATGAAGGATCCCGAAAGGCTCTCCGATGCCTTCACGCGCTGGAGGAGCCATACAGGGAAGTCATGCGGCTCTCCGTGTTTGGCGGCGTCTCGCTGAAGGAGATCAGCCGACTCTTTGGGAAGAGCGAGAGTTGGGCCCGTGTCACTTTCTACCGGGCCAGACAAAAACTTTCGGAAAGGATGAGAGAAGATGAAGTGTGAGATCGCGAGAGATCTGCTGCCGCTGTATATCGACGGCTGCTGCAGCGAGGAGAGCAGGGCGGCTGTGGAGGAGCATCTGCGCTCCTGCGCGGCATGCCGCGAGATCCTTGACGTAATGCGGCAGACGCCTGGGGCTGAGCCGATCGGACCGGCGCCGGTCGCGCCGGATGCGCTGGGGAAGATCCGGACCTTTCAGGCGTCGATCCTACAGTCGGTCCAGCTGTTCGCGGCCTTCATCCTGGTGACGATCGGTGTTACCTTGGAGGCCGCCACGCCGGAGGGCGTCGTGAACGGACGCTGGGCATTTATCCTGGTGATCCCGGCGACGGGCTTTCTGCTGTCCCTTGCGAACTGGTATTTCGTGCGGCAGTACCCCAGCCGTCATCGCTTTGCCGCGTGTTCCATGTGGATCACGCTGGGCCTGACGCTCTGCGCGGTCCTCTGGGGCCTTGTCCATTATGGCGTCCTCGCTGGGCGCGTCCCGTCTCAGGCATTCCTGGCGCCTGGGCTGTGGGGCCTGTTGCTGACGGCGGTCTTCTGCACCATCTCTCGGCTACTGGCCGACCGTTATGCCACCATGATCGGGAAGGAATGACGGCCGTATGAAAAAGCGGCTGTCAATACCCGGTCTGCTGATCCCGTCGAGCCTGCTGTTTGTGATCGCTTTTCTTGTGGCATGGTACAATGACCATCTGTTCGCTCGTCTGTTCGTCCTCCTTTTACCAGTATACTTCGCCCTGCTCGTCGCATTCGTCGTTTTGCTGGTAAAGGGCATCCACAGGATCGCAAAAGACAGGGATCTTTCCTGCTTTCTCAGCGTAGGGGTCCTGATCCTGCTGGCCGTTCTGATCGTCTGGTTCCCCTTCCGAGATGCGAAAGTACGGTTTGAACTGGACCTCCTGGAAAAAGATCGTTTGGAGGTCGTGGAGATGATCCGAAATGACCAACTATCTGCCAAGGACGGGATCGGGAATATCGATCTGCCTATGGGATACCGCAGACTGTCCTCTGATGGTCAGGTCTTCCTCTACGAGAATGACGAGAACGGACAGGTCGTTTGTTTTTGGGTCTTTCGGGGCATGTTGTCCGGATCGTTTGAATTGATCTATTCCTCTGGAGGGGAAGAGCTGATCCGAGCGAATGAAAAAAAGATCTATGTCGTACGGATCGAAAAGCTGAAAGAAAACTGGTATTACGTCGAAACAGACTGATACGCAGTTCGTGCACAGGAACTGCCCTCGCATCTAGAAAGATGACCCTTCGTTGGGGTGGAATGCAGATGGGCTCCTTTTGGACCATGGGATCAGGACATTTACCAAAAACGCAAGGCGGGAGACGAACGGTCTCCCGCCTTGCGCAATTCCGGTTCACAAGCCTTGCCGGAGCTTATTCCGTCCCGCCGAAGCCCATGGGGTTCTTGGACTGCCAGGCCCAGGTGTCGCGGCACATGTCTTCCAGCGTGTACTGGGCCTTCCAGCCCAAAAGCTGCGCGCTCTTGTCCGGGTCAGAGTAGAGCCGCGGCAGGTCGCCGGCGCGCCGCGGGGCGATCTCGTAGGGGATCTTGATGCCGTTGACGCGCTCGAAGGTCTTCACCATCTCCAGCACGCTGTAGCCGGTGCCGGTGCCCAGGTTGAAGACGTTCTCGCCCCGGTGCTCGCGCATGTATGCGATCGCGGCCACGTGGCCGCGGGCCAGGTCCGTGACGTGGATATAGTCCCGGATGCAGGTGCCGTCGGGCGTGTCATAGTCGTCACCGAAGATGTTCAGATGGTCACGGCGCCCTACGGCCACCTGGGCGATGAAAGGCATGAGGTTGTTGGGGATCCCTCTGGGGTCCTCGCCGATGAGGCCGCTGCGGTGGGCGCCGATGGGGTTGAAATAGCGAAGGAGGGAGACGGAGAAATCGTCCACCGCTTTTGCCGTATCCCGGAGGATTTGCTCGGACATATACTTGGTCCAGCCATAGGGATTGGTGCAGCCGCCGGTGACGGCGGTCTCCCGCAGGGGCATCTGGTTGCTGCCGTTGTAGACGGTGGCGGAGGAGGAGAAGACGATGTCGCGCACGCCGTGATCCCGCATGGCCTCGCACAGGGTGATCGTGGAGAAGAGGTTGTTGTCGTAATACTCCAGGGGCATGACCACGGATTCGCCCACGGCCTTGAGCCCGGCGAAATGGATGGCGCAGCCGATCTTGTGTTTCTCAAAGATGCGGTCCAGAGCGGCGCGGTCGCGCACATCTTCCTGATAGAAAGCCACGCGCTTGCCGGTGATCTGCTCTACGCGCTCGATGGCCTTGGCGCTGGAGTTGACCAGGTTGTCGATGACGACGACGCCGAAGCCCTGCTCCAGCAGTTCTACACAGGTGTGGCTGCCGATGTAGCCGGCGCCTCCGGTGACGAGTATATCCATAGATCCGATCCTCCTCTTGGTATCAGTCCAGCAGCGTCTCGGGATAGGTCCCCTCGCGCCGCAGTTTTTCGATGGTGTCGATCACGTCGGGCATGTCTTCGCGATAGGTGATGCCGTGCCAGCTCTCGTGGCAGGGGAGGACCTGAACGGTCCCCTGGCCTTCGTGGATGAGGGCGTTGGTCACGAAGGGCAGGAAGTATTCCGCCTTCACAGGCGCTATCGGCATGTTCGCGTCCAGCCAGGCGGGGAAGCGGTCCCGCAGCTGGCGCATCATGTCCGGCCGGAAGCCCCAGAAGTTCATGGAGACCTTGCAGTCGCCGGACAGCGGGACCCATGTCTCGCCGTCTTCGGTATAGGCCGCGTCGTCGCCCCGCTTGGCGATCTTGGTGCGTTCCACCACGTCGGTGAGCAGCCCATCCTCCACCTGGCAGATCCCCCGGGCCACGGTCCCGTGCTCGGTCACGGTGTTGCGCAGCAGATAGGCCACCATGGCATGGCTGGTGTCGGGGCCGTCCGCGGCGAGGAAGCGGTAGATCGTCTCAAAGGCGCCGCGGCCGTAGAAGTCGTCGGCGTTGATCACGGCGAAGGGGCCGTCTACGGCGTCAACAGCACAGAGGACGGCATGGGCGGTGCCCCAGGGCTTTTTGCGGTCGGCAGGGACGCTGTATCCCGCCGGCAGCATGTCGATCTCCTGATAGACGTAGCGGACGTCGAAATAGCGTTCCATGCGGCGTCCGATCCGCGCTTTGAAGTCGTCTTCGATCGCGTGCTTGATGATGAAGGCGACCTTGCGAAAGCCTGCCTGATACGCGTCGTAGAGGGAAAAGTCGATGATGGCGTGACCGAAGGGGTCCACGGCGGTGATCTGCTTGAGCCCGCCAAAGCGGCTGCCCATCCCGGCTGCCAAGATCACAAGAGTCGGCGTTTGCATGTCATTTCCTCCTGTTCTACTTGCCCATGGCCAGACGGCAGTAATAGTTGAACATCCGCTCTCTGGCGAGGGTGCTGGGGCCCATATGGCCCGGATAGACCTCATAGTCTCCCGGGAGCCCACAGATCTTTTTCAGAGAGGCCAGTTCTGCGTCCATATCGCCGCCGGCCAGATCCGTCCTGCCACAGCTGCCGCGGAACAGGGTGTCGCCGGTGAAGAGCGCATCGCCGCAGCGCAGCGTGACGCCGCCGGGCGTGTGCCCGGGCGTACCGATGACTTCAAAGCGCAGCGCGGCGATCTCGATGCTGTCGCCGTCGCCGTAATACTCTCCGCCCTCGGGCAAGCGGAGAGGGAAGTGCAGGTCCCGCCGGACAGCATAGTCGTCCTCTCTGTTCATGTAGACGGTCGCGCCGGTCTCTTCTGCCACGGTCTCCGCCGCGCCCACGTGGTCGTAATGCCCGTGGGTCAGGAAGATGGCACGGCAATGGAGCTTGTTCTGCTCCAGATAGTCCAGGATGGTATTGCTCTCGTCGCCGGGGTCGATCACAGCGCAGTCCAGCGTGACCTCATCTGTGACGACGTAGCAGTTGGTCTCCAGTTGTCCGACTGGTATGGTCTTGATCAGCATCCAGATCCTCCTATCTCAGGTCTTGCCGCTCAGGTCCCGGTTGTCCAGGATGATCGTGAAAGGCCCGTCGTTCTCAGACGTGACCAGCATCTTCGCGCCGAAGGATCCCGTCTCGACGTGGAAGCCTCTGGCGCGGCATTCCTCGATCGTCAGCTCATAGAGCGGGATCGCGGTCTCGGGCCGGGCGGCGTGCGAGAAGCCGGGCCGCCGGGACCGGCAGTCGGCGAAGAGCGTGAATTGGCTGATGATCAGAAGTTCCGCCGCGCCGGCTCTGACGGGATCCACATTGATACGCCCGTCTTCGTCCTCGAAGATGCGCAGGCCGCAGATCTTGTCGGCGATCTTGCGGGCCTCTTCGGGCCCGTCGTCCTGATGGATGCCCAGCAGGACCAGAAGGCCCGGACCGATCCGACCATGGACCGTGCCGCCGATCTCCACGGAGGCAGATCTGACTCTTGTTACGACTGCTCGCATAGGCGCTCCTTAAAAGAAAAACTACTTCCCGTTGCGGGAGACTTCCGTGACGCTGGGGAGCTTCTCCAGCCGACCCATGATATAGCGCAGCTCCGTGAGATCCTTGACTTCCAGGGTGATGACGATGAGCGCGCGGCCGGTGTTATCGCGGGCGGAGAGGTTGCGGACTTTAGCGTTGAGACTGTTGAGGACCGTCGCGATGTCCATGACGAGGCCGGAGCGGTCCTTGGCGACGATGGTGATGGTGGTCACATAGCTGTCGGTGATCTGTCTCGCCCAGGAGACTTTGATCCAGCGCCCGTCACGCTCCGGCGTCGCGCTGCGGCGTTTGTAGTTCATGCAATCCTTGCGGTGGATGGAAACGCCCTGGCCGCGGGTTATGAAACCGATGATATCGTCTCCGGGGACCGGGGTGCAGCAGCGGGAGAATTTGATCAGACAGTTGTCCAGACCTTCTACCAGGACGCCCTGGATGGCCTTGCCTTCCTTTTTGGCCCGTTCCTCGCGCCGTTCGGCCGCAGCGGAGACCCGGTCCAGGACGGTCTTGCGCTCTGCGACGGCGCTCTTGTGCTCGTCCCGGAGCCGGTTTGCCACACGCCCGGCGGTGACGCCGCCATAGCCGATCGCAGCGTACATGTCGTCGGCGGAGGCGTAGGAGAGGCGCTTGATCACAGGCGCCATGATCTCCTCGGTGAGCACGTCTTCCGGATCCAGCTCGATGTGCTTGAGCTCATCCTCCAGCATGGCCCGGCCGCGGATGATGTTCTCTTCGCGCCGCTCCCGTTTGTACCACTGCTTGATCTTGGTACGGGCCGAGCCGCTCTTGACGATGTTGAGCCAGTCGCGGCTGGGACCGGGGGCGGAGCGGGAGGTGCGGATCTCCACGATGTCCCCGTTCTGCAGCACATAGTCGAAGGTGACGATGCGGCCGTTGACCTTGGCGCCGACCATGTGGTTGCCCACGTCGGAATGGATGTTGTAGGCAAAGTCGATGGGAGTCGCGCCGGCGGGCAGATTGATCACGTCGCCCTTGGGGGAGAAGACGAAGACCTCGTCGGCGAACATATCGATCTTCAGATCGTGGAAAAAGTCCTGGGCGTCAGACTCCTGCTGGTCCTCCAGCAGGCGGCGCACCCAGGCGAACTTCTCCTCGTCCCCGCCACGGACCGTGCTGCCGGCGTCGCCCATCTTGTACTTCCAGTGGGCGGCGATGCCGTACTCTGCGGTGTGGTGCATCTCCCAGGTGCGGATCTGTACCTCGAAGGGGATGCCCTCAGAGCCGATGTCCGTCGTGTGCAGGCTCTGATACATGTTGGGCTTGGGCGTGGAGATATAGTCCTTGAAACGTCCGGGGACGGGCTTGAACATATCGTGGATGATGCCCAGGACGTTGTAGCAGTCAGAGAGAGAGTCGACGATGACACGAAAGGCGCAGAGGTCGAAGATGCCGATGATGTCCAGCTTTTGGGAGTACATCTTCCGGTAGATGCTGTAGACATGCTTGATCCGGGAAAAGATGGAGGCTTCGATGCCCTCTTTTTTCAGGCGGGTCTGGATCTTTTCGTCCACGGCGGACATGAAGGCTTCCAGCTCTGGCATGCGGGAATCGAGGAACTCTGTGATCTCTTTGTAGCCTGTGGGATCCAGATAGCGCAGAGACAGGTCTTCCAGCTCCCACTTGGCCTGCTGCATGCCCAGACGGTGGGCGATGGGGGCGTAGATCTCCATGGTCTCCAGGGACTTCGTCCGCTGCTTCTCGGGGGACTGGTAGTCCATGGTGCGCATATTGTGCATGCGGTCGGCGATCTTGATGAGGATCACGCGGATGTCCTTGGCCATGGCCATGAGCATCTTGCGCAGGTTCTCCATCTGCTCGTCTTCCTTGCTGGTATACTGGACGCGGGTCAGCTTGGTGACGCCCTCTACGATGTCGGCCACGGCCGTGCCGAACTGACGGGCGATGTCCGCATGGGTGAGCGCGGTGTCCTCGATCACGTCGTGCAGCAGGGCGGCGCAGATGGAATCCTCGTCCAGGCCTAGATCCACAGAGATGTCCGCCGCCGCGACACAGTGAGAGACATAGGGAGAGCACCCGTCCTTCCGGAACTGTCCGGCATGGGCGAGCTTTGCGACCTCATAGGCGGCGCGGATCCTGCCCAGGTCCATGGGATGACCTGAGTTGCGGATCTTCTCCTCCAGCGCTTCGTAGAGCCGATCTGGATCGACAGGCACGGCAGCCCTGCGCGCTGCCTCTGTACGCTCCTGAGAGAGTTGTTCAGTTGCGCCTTTCTGCACGAATTCCATCATAGGGCCCCTTTTCAGACGATGTTCGGTCAGCAGCTGCTCCGCGTCTCACGCTGGAGTGCGCGCATGAGCTTCGTGGCGTTCAGGTCGGCCTTCCCTTCGATCTTGCACAGATGTGCACCGTAGATCGATCCGTCGGTGCTTTGCAGCAGCCCGGCCTCCAGCCAGACCATCAGACACAGACAGTAGCGCTCAGGTTCCATCTCCCGCGGGCAGGAAGCCAAGATCCCTTCCAGATCCGCGGGGAGCGAGAGCACGCCGTCGTTCACCTTCCAGATGCGAACGAAATCCGAGCGCTCGGGACGGAAGACGCAGGCGGCGTATGCCGCGTGTTCACTGTCGTCAAGGATCGCGCGGCAGAGCTCGTGGGGATCGTGGCGACGGATGGCGTTCACGACCAGCTGAACAGAGCTGTGGCCGCGGAACTCATTGATCTGCGGGGTAAAGGCCAGATCGACCCGGTCCCCGGCGGTGATGCCGAGCGCCTGGGCGGTCTTGGAGAAGAAGATGCCCTCCAGCGTGCTGTGGCCGATCCGAAGGCGCATCCGCAGATGGCGGCCGTTTCCGACCTGATCGGTGGAGGCCAGGAGCGCGTCGTACAGACAGAAGACGGGGCGCGGGTTGGCGTTGCCATAGGGCTCCAGGCGGTCCAGTTCCCGCACGTTCTCGGTCGAGAGGAGCTCAGGCTCCCGGATCAGGATATCGCAGGAGACCTCAGGCTGCGGGACCGGTCGGTGCGCCAGGAAGTATTCCCGGAGCGCTGCGCGGAAATCCGCCAGCTTGTCCCGGCGGATCGTCATGCCCGCTGCCAGCGCGTGGCCGCCAAAGCCCAGCAGATGCTCCGAGCAGGCGGAGAGCGCCTCAAAAAGGTTGAAACCGCCGTAGCTGCGGCAGGACCCCTTCCCGTGGTCGCCGTTGAGGCAGACCATGATCGCGGGGAGGGAGAACTGTTCGGCAAGGCGGGAAGCGGCGATCCCGATGACGCCCTGATGCCAGCGGTCGCTGGCCAGGACGATCGGCCCGCTCATATCGACATGCTCCAGCTCGGCCTGAGCGTCCTGCCAGATCTCCGTCTCGATGGCCTGACGCTGGCGGTTGAGCTCGCAGAGCTCGGCAGCCAGGCGCGAAGCTTCCTCCGGGTCGCTGCACATCAGCAGGTCCAGCGCTTTCGTGGCTTGGCCGAGACGCCCTGCGGCATTCAGACGCGGCGCCAGACTGAAACCGATCGACGCGGCGGTGATGCGCTCGGGATCTACGGAAGTCTCCCGGAACATGGCGGCGAAGCCGGGGCGCGGGTCCTCCGCCAGCTTTTTGAGGCCGCGGAGCACCAAGGCCCTGTTCTCGCCCACAAGGGGCATCACGTCGGCGACCGTTCCCACCGCCACCAGGTCCGCATAGCGGTCCAGCACCCAGGCGCTGTCTCCCTCACAGGCGCAGATGAGCTTCATGGCGACGCCCACGCCGGCCAGACCCGGATCGGGATAGTGATCCTGCTCCTGCTTACAGTCGATCACAGCCAGAGCATCCGGCAGTTCGCCGGGCTTGCACTCGTGGTGGTCGGTGATGATCATATCCAGACCGAGCTGGCGCGTGTGGAGAGCTTCCTCCACTGCCGTGATCCCGCAGTCCACCGTGATCAGCAGGCGGACCCCATCGGCGTAGAGCGCGTCCAGGGCGGCGCAGTTGAGCCCGTAGCCCTCCTCGTTCCGGTCGGGGATATAGCCGATGCAGCGCAGGCCCTTGTACCGGAGGTAATCGGTGACCAGACAGGTGGCGGTGATCCCGTCCACGTCATAGTCGCCGTACACCGCCACGGCCTCGCCCTGGGCGATGGCCTGACGGATGCGTTGGACAGCCTGAGGCATGCCGCACATCTG
>JAFZOC010000076.1 GCA_017550765.1 Oscillospiraceae bacterium | reverse complement strand
CAAGGTGGCCGAGGCCGGCGTGGCCCTGGCCGCGGCGGAGGACGAGCGCCTCACCGCCGAGCAGGAGGTCATGATGGCCGAGCACTGGAAACAGTCCAGTCTCACCGAGGAGCAGAAGGACTACCTGAACCACCCGGAGAAGCGCATCGAGGAGCTGGAGGCCTTTGTGCCCGCGCCCACCGAGCCGCCTGCGCCCACGCCCAGCCCCGATCCTGATGGGGGAGAGGGCGACGAGGGCGGCGATGAAGGCGGCGCCATCGACCCGGTGACCACGCCGGAGCCCACCGGATCTCCCGCGCCCAGCGACCCTCCCGCCGATGTGGCGGCGCTGCTGGAGAAGTGGAAGACCCTGAAGGAGAAGACCGACGCCGTGATCGACGCCAAGACGGCCCTGGGCGCGATCTCCACCCAGCAGCTGGACGCGGCTCAAAAGAAGATGGACGAGATCCAGGCTGAGATCGACCGCACGGCCGACTCTCCCGCGATCCGGGAGGCCAAGGCTGCCCGAGACGAGGCCTACACCAGCTATCTGGATCTCTACAACGCCCTGCAGCAGCGCAAGGCGGCCGACGCCAAGTCCAACGCCGCGCTGGGCCTGGAGCTCACCGACCTGAACACCCAGATCGAAGCCCAGAAAAAGAAGATCGCGGAGCTCTCCGGCGGCGAGGAGAACCAGATCGTGGCCAACGTGGCCGGCACGGTCCAGTCTGTGGAGTGCACCTCCGGCGATACCGTGGCCAAAGATCAGGTCGTCTGCGTCATCGAAGTGCCCGACATGGGCTACACCCTCAGTTTCTCCGTCACCAACGACCAGGCGGCCCGCCTGAAAGTGGGCGACAGCGCCACCGTCTCCAACTACTACTGGGGCAGCCAGATCGTGGCCACGCTCCAGAGCATCCGCGTCGACCCGCGGGATCCCCAGAGCAGCAAGCTCCTGACCTTCGAGGTCTCCGGCGATGTGAACGCGGGGACGGATCTGACGATCTCCGTGGGCCAGCGCAGCGCGAACTTCGACACCATCGTCCCCAAGAGCGCCATCCACAACGACTCCAACGGCGACTTCGTCTTCGTGGTGGAGGCCAAGAGCTCGCCTCTGGGCAACCGCTACATCGCCCGCCGCGTCTCGGTGGAGATCCTGGCCCAGGATGACACCAACGCAGCCGTCACCGGCGATATCTACTGGGGCGACTACGTGATCACCACCAGCAACGCCCCCATCAAGAACGGCGACATGGTCCGTTTGGCCGACTGATCGCGCCATGAAGAGAACAGGGAACAAGAAAAGAGCGATCCTCTGGGCGGTCGTGTGCGTCGTCCTCGCCCTGGCGGCGGCGGGCTGTTCCATCGCGGTGGCCGTGCTGGGGCGGATGCTGCCGCCACAGCTGGCGGCGCAGCGATGGCAGGGCGACGGCGAGACGCCATACGGACAGGTGACCTGTTTCCTGCCGGTGGACGAGAAGATCGACCTCAACGGGATCTACCAGTTCCGTTACGCCATCCTGGACAAGCTCCATGAGGCGGGCTTCGAGGCGGATACCGACACGCGCCTGTTCCGGGACGCCTGGAGCACCGGCTGGAAGGCCAAGACCTCCAGCGCCCTGGGCCATGGCGAGGCCAGCATCACCGCCGTGGGGGGACACTTCTTCGACATCCATCCGCTGCGCCTGCTCAGCGGGCACTACATCTCGGAAGAAGACCTGATGAAGGATCAGGTGCTCCTGGATGAGGATATGGCCTGGCTGCTCTTCGGCAGCACGGATATCCAGGGGATGGAGATGCAGATCGAGGGCGTGCCCTTCGTGGTGGCCGGCGTCATCGAGCGGGAGCAGGATCCCGCCAGCAAGGCGGCCTACAGCGCCGGGCGGGGGCTCTACATGTCCTTCGACGCCTTCCTCAAGCTGCAGGAGGGCGGCAAGGCGGACTGCTACGAACTGGTGATGGCGGAGCCGGTGGACAGCTTCGTGGTCAGTTTCGTCCGGGAGAAGTTCCCCATCGGCCAGGGTGAGATCGTGGAGAACAGCCGCCGCTATGACTTTTGGTCCCTGCTGAAGATGATCGGCAAGTTCGGCAGCCGCTCCATGCAGACCCATGGCGTCATCTACCCCTACTGGGAGAACGCGGCGCGGTCCGTGGAGGACTGGAGCGCGCTGCTCCTGCTGATCGGGATCCTGTGCGCGCTGCCCCCCGTCGTCACAGGGCTCGTATGGCTGATCCGGCTGCTCGGCCGCGGCAGGGAGAAGCTGGCGGACGACATCCTCCCCCGGTGGAAAGACAGGACCGAAGAAGCTGTCCGCAAGCGCCAGCGCAGAGCCTGGGAGAAGCGTCATCCCGGCGAGAAGTGAGATCCGGACAGGATCGCATAGAGATGAAAAGAACCACAGCCTTCTATAGGCTGTGGTTCTTTTGCGTTTTCAGTCGCCGGACGGTCGGCGCGAGGGGCCAGGCGCGTCACTTGAGCGTCACGCGCAGATGCACCGGCTCATGGTCGGAACAGGCGAAATCCAGGGGCAGAGTCTCGACCAGCTCCAGCTCCACGTTGGGGGAGAGGATGAAGCCGTCGATCACGTAGTACTGGGTGTTGGCCGTATCGCTGGGATCGTAGGGCTGGTTCAGCAGGCGGCAGGTGGGAGAGCTCAGGTCGTAGGCGAAACGCCAGCCCTCGCCTTTGGGCAGCAGGCTGTCGTCCAGGACGCCCGGCGCCCAGAGCTCCGGATGGGTGTTGGGGTAGGCGTCCAGGCCGCCGGGAAAGACCTGGTTGAAGTCGCCGCCGGCGATCACATAGTT
>JAFZOC010000075.1 GCA_017550765.1 Oscillospiraceae bacterium | reverse complement strand
GATGGCCTCGGCGGCCCGGCCGTCGCAGACCAGCAGCGGCTCGTCCCCGGAGATCCCATAGGGCCAGAGGGCCTCCCGGGGAGCGGCGCCCGCCAGTGGCCGGTGCAGCAGCGGCAGCAGGCCCATGGCCGCGCCGATCTCCGGCCCGGACAGGCCCAGACGGGCGGCGAAGGCCCCCACCAGCACCGAGCGGTCGGGGCGCCGGGCGATCCGCCGGGCCCCCTCCAGAGCCTCCCGGCGGTCGGACGCGGCGCAGAGGGCCAGACAGAGCTCGCAGGACTGGCCGGCCCGGAGGGAGAAGGGCAGCGTCAGCGAGAGCGCCTCCCCCGGCCCCAGAGCAGGCCCGGACGGCTCGATCCGCAGGCCTGGTGTGGCGTCCTGCGCCCCGGCGGACGCAGGCTGTGTCCCGACGGAGGCATCTTGCGTCCCGGCGGAGGCCTTTTGCGGCCCGCCCGACGCCCGCTGGGGCGCGGCGGACGCGATCAGACAGAGCCAGAGCCCTTCCCGGTCGCCCCGGGGCAGACGGCGGAGCAGCAGCCCGTCCGGGAGCTCCTCCCGCTCGATGCCCAGACGCCAGTAGGCCGGATGGCTCTGCCAGTCCCGCCAGAGGGCCAGGCGCGGCTCCAGGACCAGGCGCAGGAGCCCCGTCCCGTCCCGCAGGGCCCGCAGACGCAGGCTCCGCCGCTCTCCGGCGTCGCCCGCGGCGGCGAAGATCTCCGTCCGGCACAGCAGGCCCTCCAGCTCCAGGGACCAGAGCCCCCGGCTCTCGGAGAGCTCCCAGCGCTCCGCGTCGGCCAGGGGATCGGCCCGGGCGCCGTTCCAGCCGAGCTCCAGCCGGGGCCCCGGCTCGTCCAGGACCGGCGAGCCGTAGAGGGTCCGGCCCCGCCAGGCGGCGTGGCTGCTGCCGGAGCGGTCGAGACAGAGCTCCCAGCTGCCGCCGGTGAGCAGACAGCGGCGCGCGTCCCAGTCTGCGGCGCCCCCCTGGACCGACCAGCAGCTCTCCCCGTCCCGGGGCGGCCGCTCGGGCACGGGCCCCCGGTCCCGGCGCAGCACCGGGGCCGCCTCCGGCAGCCGCTCCTCCAGCAGGGGCAGATGGGCCGCCAGCGCGGGGTCCAGCAGGGCCCAGCGGACCAGGAGGCCGTCGTCCAGGGCGTTGGCCGCCGCCAGCACGCTCATGCCCACATGGTGGGCCATATAGCAGCGGACCTTCTCCCCGTCCGACGTCCGGCAGCGGGAGGGGCTGAAGTCCAGAGCCTCGTAGAAGCCCCGGCGGCCCCGGGCCCCGCAGCGCTCGAAGAGCCGCAGGTCGTCCACCGCGGCCTGCGGATCCAGAGCCAGGGCCAGGAAGGCCGCGTAAGGCGTGGTGACCAGGTCTGCGTCCTGGCCCCGCTTCAGGGCCAGCTCCCCGCAGCCGTTGGCCTTGTAGCGGTAGCTGAGGTCCGGCCCCAGGGCGTAATAGGCGCTCTCGGAGATGCCCCAGGGCTTGCCGGCGAAGCGCCGCCGCCGCTGCACATAGAGGCAGAAGCGGGCGCTCTCGTGGAGCAGGCTCCCCGGCCGGTAGGGCAGGAACAGCGCCGGCATCAGATATTCGAACATGGTGCCCGTCCAGCTGGCCAGGCCCCGGAAGCCGTCCTTCTGGAGCTGGGCCCGGCTGAGCCGGCGCCAGTGCTCCCGGGGGATCTGGCCCCGGGCGATGGCCAGGTAGCTGGTGAGCATCGCCTCACTGGCCAGCAGATCGTACCAGCCGCCCACGCCCCGCTCCTTCTCGCTGTCGTAGGAGATATAGAAGAGGGCGCGGCGGCCGTCGTAGAGCAGAGAGAAGTCCATGTCCCGGATCTGCGCGTCCAGCCGCTCTGCCAGCGCCTCCTCGCCCCAGCTGCGCAGGGCGTTGCGCACCGCGATCAGACAGGCGCAGAGATTGCCGCTGTCCACGGTGGAGATGTGGGCGGGCAGCAGGGGGGAGAGGCTGCGGGCGTCGTACCAGTTGAAGAAGTGGCCCCGGTGCCGGGGCATGCGCTCCAGCGTGTCCATGATGCGGCCCAGGAAGAGCAGCGCCTCCTCCCGGGGCAGGAGCCCCAGCTCCGCCCCCGCCGCCATGGAGGCCATGGCCAGACCGATGTTGGTGGGGGAACTGCGCGCGGCCGGGCCCAGGGCCGGCTGCTCCTGGAGATTGTCCGGCGGCAGGTAGTGGAGCTCCGCGGTGCAGAGCTCCCGGTAATAGCGCAGGCTCTCCTCCGCCGCGGCGCGCAGATAGCGCCGGTCGTCGGCGTCGAGGACGCGCTCCTTCCGGGCGGGAAGGGCCAGAGCGAAGGCGGCG
>JAFZOC010000074.1 GCA_017550765.1 Oscillospiraceae bacterium | reverse complement strand
TCGCACCAGCGCTTGTTGATCTCGCACATGATCTCCCACAGGCGGGGCAGCAGCTTCTGCACCAGATCCTGGGGCCACTTCTCCAGGGCCTCGCTCATGACGGTGTGGTTGGTGTAGGCCACGCTCTGGCGCACGATGTCCCAGGCCTCGTCCCAGCCCAGCCCGTGCTCGTCCATGAACAGGCGCATGAGCTCGGGGATGATGAGGGTGGGATGGGTGTCGTTGATCTGGATCACATGGTGCTTGTGGAAGCTGCGGATGTCGCCCCACTTCTTGATGTGCTTGCGCACCACGTCCTGGGCGGTGGCGGAGACGAAGAAGTACTGCTGCTTCAGGCGCAGGGTCTTGCCCTCGATGTGGTCGTCCGCCGGGTAGAGCACCTTGGTGATGACCTCGGCCATGGTGCGCTGCTCCATGCTCTTGACATAGTCGCCCTCGGAGAAGAGGTACATGTCCAGCGAGTTGGGGCTCTTGGCGTCCCAGAGGCGCAGGGTGTTGATCTCCTTGCCGTCATAGCCGGCGATCAGCATGTCCCGGGGCAGGGCGATGACCGCGTCGTAGCCGGTGTGCTCGGCGTGGTAGTGGCCGAAGCTGTCCCAGTGGGGGGAGATCTGGCCGCCGAAGCGCACCTCCACCGCGTCCTCATAGCGGGGGATCAGCCAGCTCTCGGCCGCGATCTTCCAGTTGTCGGCGACCTCGGTCTGCTTCCCTTCCAGGAAGCGCTGGCGGAAGATACCCAGCTCATAGCAGATGCTGTAGCCGGTGGCCTCCAGGCCCAGGGTGGCCATGCTGTCCATATAGCAGGCGGCGAGCCTGCCCAGGCCGCCGTTGCCCAGGCCCGCGTCCGGCTCTTCCTCGAAGATGTCGGTGGCGTTGCGGCCCAGGTCCTCCAGCGCGCCGGCGACGGCCTCGGAGATGCCCAGGTTGAAGGCGTTCTTCATGAGGCTGCGGCCCATCAGGAACTCCATGGACATGTAGTGGACTTCTTTTTCGGCATGGCGGGGGTCCTCCGCGGCCAGGAAGCGGCTCATGATCTCGCGGATCACCATGGCGGTGGCGCGGAAGACCTGCTCGTCGGTGGCGGCGGCGGAAGTGGTGGCGAAATAGGCGCAGAGCTTGTCCTCGATGGCGCTGCGCACTTCATCGCGGGATATCTGTCCGATCATAGGGAAATGTACCTCCGTAAGGGAAAAATAGTGGAACGAAGACGCTTTGCTGATGAAGAGATGATGCGCTGTTCCGCCGCATGAAGAGATCGCCTGCCCGCCCTCGGCGGCGGATCCTTATCCGTCGCGCCTTGTGCGACACAGTGGTCCCATCATCCCTTCATCTCTTCATCCTTCAGATCTCGCCGTCCTTGGGGACGACGGTGGGGAGCCTGGGGCTGCCGACCAGCACGCTGTTGGCCGAGAAGCGGGCGTTCTTGTCCGCGATCACGAAGTTCAGACGGGCCTTGGCCTCCACCACGCAGTTGCGCATGAGGATGCAGCCTCTGAGCTTGGCGCCGGGGCCGACCTTGCAGCCGGAGAAGATGATGCAGTCCTCGACCTCGCCCTCGATGATGCAGTTGTCGCCTACCAGGCTGTTGCGGGAGGCGGCGTGCTCGCCGTAATAGGTGCTCACGTCCTCATGGATCTTGGTGCGCACGGGCCGGTCCGCCGGGAAGAGCTCGCGGCGCACCTTGGGCGTCAGCGCATCGCGGCTGGCCTCGTAGTACTCGTCCACGCTGCGGATGATCTTGGCGTAGCCCGGGTGGATATAGACGTCCATCTTGCCGCCGGCTTCATAGAGGAACCAGGTGATGGCATCCTGATGGAAGCGGTAGAGATTGCGGGCACGGCACACGTCCATCAGCTCCAGCAGCTTGTCCTTGTTGAAGACATAGCCCTCCAGGGAGGGGATGCCCTGCCAGTTGCCGGTGCGGAACAGGTCGATGTACTTCACCAGGCCGTCCTCGCCCAGGATATAGCGGTTGTGGGAGCTCTCCGGTCCGCCCTCGGAGCAGATGGCCGTGGCGTCGGTGCCGGCCTTCTCATGCTGGCGGATCGCCGCGTCCAGGTCGATGTTGGCGGCCATGTTGCCCAGCAGCAGCACCACGTGCTTCTGCGGGATGCGGCGGATGTAGGTGGAGACGGCGTTGAGGGCCTCCATGGTGCCGTTGTAGTTGCCGGTGTGGTACTGGGGCAGGCCGAAGGGAGGCAGCATCCGCAATCCTCCGGTCTTGCGGCTCATGTCCCAGGCCTTGCTGCTGCCGATGTGGTCCAGCAGGGACTGATAGTCCCGCTGCATGATGACGCCCACGTCCAGGATGCCGGCGTTGCGCATGGAGGACAGCGCGAAGTCGATCAGGCGGTAGCGGCAGCAGAAGGGGAGCGACGCGGCGGTGCGGTTGGCGGTCAGGTCCCGCAGGGCGGGCTCGTCATGGTAGGCGAAGATGATGCCGTGATAGTCTCTCATGTTCAGACCTCCTCCCCGGTGTAGATCATGGCCGCGGCAGGCACCACGGCGCCCTCGCGGATGGTGACGTCCGGCCCGCAGGTGGCCACGCCCCAGCCCTCGGAGCCGTCGGGCTCGGCGCCCACACGGGCCCCGGACTTGATGACGCTGTTCTCGCCCACGATGGCGTATTCCACCACCGCGCCGGGCTCCACCACGGCGTTGGGCATCAGCACGCTGTAGAGCACCCGCGCCCCGGCGCCCACATGGACGTTGGGCGAGAGGACGGAGTTCTCCACATGGCCCTCGATCTCACAGCCCTCGGTGACGATGGAGTGGGCGATCTCGGCGTTCTTGCCGGTGTAGTGAGGCGGGCAGACGGGGCTGCGGGAGGCGATGGGCCAGTCGGGGTCGTAGAGGTCGATCAGCGTGGTGGACAGCATGTCCATGTTGGCGTCCCAGAGGCTGGTGATGGTGCCCACGTCCCGCCAGTAGCCCTCGAAGCGGTAAGGCCAGAGCTTCTCGCCGCGGCCGAGCATATTGGGGATGATGTTCTTGCCGAAGTCCTTGCTGGACTTGGGGTCGGCCTCGTCCTCGATCAGATACTGGCGCAGCTTCTTCCAGTTGAAGATGTAGATGCCCATGGAGGCCAGGTCGCTCTTGGGGTGCTTGGGCTTCTCCTCGAATTCGCAGATGGCGCCGTCGGGCCCCACGTTCATGATGCCCATGCGGGTGGCCTCCTCCAGGGAGACCTGCTGCACGGCGATGGTGAGGGCCGCGCCATGGTCCATATGCTCCTTGAGCATCTTGGCGTAGTCCATCTTGTAGATGTGGTCGCCGGAGAGGATCAGCACGTTCTCGGGGTCGTAGTTCTCGATGAAGGCCAGGTTCTGGTAGATGGCGTTGGCCGTGCCGGTGAACCAGGAGCCCTGCTCATGCGCGCCCAGGTAGGGCGGCAGGATGTACACACCGCCGTCGGACACGTCCAGGTCCCAGGGCTGGCCGGTGCCGATGTAGGAGTTGAGCTGGAGGGGCTTGTACTGGGTCAGGACGCCCACGGTGTCGATACCGGAGTTGGCGCAGTTGGACAGGGGGACGTCGATGATGCGGTACTTGCCGCCGAAGGGCACGCTGGGCTTGGCCACGTTCTGGGTCAGAGCGTAGAGCCGGGAGCCCTGCCCGCCAGCCAGCAGCATGGCGATGCAGCTTTTCTTCATGAACAGCCTCCTATGATATAGATTTCCGAAGGATAGAGCACAGAGTTGGGATGAAGGGCCCAGGGGCGGGCTCTTCGGGCCAAGGGAGGGGCGATGACGCTCCGCCGGGAGAGGGCTGGCGGGAGGAGCATCCCGTCCCTTCCTCTCTTCATTTCGTGTTATACAGGTCCATGGCTTTCACCGGGCCCTGTTCGATGTAGCAGACCACGGCGTCGGCGGCCCGTTCGGCGGCCTTGGCCATGTCCTCGGCGTCCTGGTCCTTGAAACTGGAGAGCACCCAGTCGGCCAT
>JAFZOC010000073.1 GCA_017550765.1 Oscillospiraceae bacterium | reverse complement strand
GGCGAACATGGTCTGGCGGTAGATGGTGCCCTTGAACTGGTCCAGGAAGTGGTTGATCAGGTAGGCCCGCTGCTTCTTGTCCGTGGTCTTCTGCAGCAGATGCCGCATCAGCAGCACCTCGTTGCAGGTGGAGGCCACCTCCGCCACGAAGATCACATAGTCGCTGGTGCTGACGGGCTGATACTTGGTGCTGTGATAGCTGTGCAGGGCGTGGCCCATCTCGTGCACCAGGGTGAACATGCTGTCCAGCGTGTCTTTGTGGTTCAGCAGCACATAGGGGTGGGGCCGGGAATTGCCGGAGGAATAGGCGCCGCCCCGCTTGCCCTCGTTCTCGTACACGTCGATCCAGCGCTCGGAGAAGCCCTTTTTCAGCAGCTCGATGTAGTCCTCGCCCAGGACGCTCAGAGCCTCCAGCGCGGTGGCCTTGGCCTCCTCGAAGGAGATCTCTTCGGCGGCGTCGGCTACGATCGGGGTGTACACGTCGTACATGTGCAGCTCGTCTACGCCCAGCATCTTCTTGCGCAGGGCCACATACTTGTACATCTTGTCCAGGTCGGCATGGACGGCATCGATCAGGTTCAGGTACACGGCCACGGGCACCTCGGTCTGGTCCAGGGAGCAGGCGAGGGTGTTCTCGTAGCGCCGGGCGTTGGAGTAGAAGCGCAGCTGCTTGAACTGGGCGTCCAGGATGGCAGCCACGGTGTTGCGGTACTTGCCCAGCTGCGCATAGTAGGTCCGGAAGGCGTTCTCCCGCAGGACCCGGTCGGCGCTCTCCAGCAGGGGGACGAAGGAGCCGCCGGTGAGCTGGCGCTCCACGCCGTCCTTGTCGGTCACGTTGGGGAACTTCAGATCCGCGTTGCGGAAGACGTTGCCGATGTTCCCGGGGGCTTGGGACATCTCATGGGCGGCGGAGAGCAGACGCTCCTCCGCGGGGGAGAGGATATGGGCCGCCCGGCGGCGGATCTGATACAGGCTCCGGCGGTACTCTTCCAGCCCGGGCTGGGCGATGTAGAAGACGTTCAGCGTATCCTCCGGGATCGCCATGATCTCGGGGGCGGCGAAAGCCGAGGCAGAGGAGATGGCCACGATCGTGCGCATGGCTTTGCCGCGCATGTCCTGGTAGAAGGCGTTGCCGGTGTCCTGATCGCTCTTGCAGCTGGCGTAGCCGTATAGCGTGGAGAGGCGGACCTCGATCTCGTCCTGCATCCGCAGGAACTGCAGCAGGGTCTCGGCGTCGTCGCCCAGGTGGCCCTGGAAAGCCGCTGCCTGGGCGGGGACGGCCATGAGCGCCTCGTTCTCGGCGGCCCAGGCCTCGTCGCTGGGGTACATGTCCCGCAGGTCCCAGGTGGACTCCTCGGGCACCTCGCTGCGCAGGGGGATCTTCTTCGTTTCCATGGGGATCGACCTCCGTTCATTCGTTTTGTGGTGGGATATGATCTCTGACCGTAGCATACCACAGCCGGAGGCTCCCCGCAAGGGCGATCTGGACCGCGGGACGGAAGACCCGTGCCCGGTCGGCGGAAAGGACCGTGTCAGGACGCGGCACCGCGGGATCGGCGCGCGGCGCTGCCGGATCCCCACCGCGGGGGCGCAGTCGAAATACCGTCGCGGGGCGCAGTCGAATTTTCCGATTGACGAGAGGGGACAGATACGATACAATAAAAGATATGTAACTGGGAGGAGAATAGGATATGAAACGTAAGATCGACCCCTTTTGGGGCATCCTGACCATCGCGCTGGTGGTCCTGGGCTTCGTGCTCTGCGGGATCGGCGCGAAGAGAGGCGCGCTCGTCGTGAAGACGGACGCCGATCCCGCCGAGACCGTCGAGACCTTCTTCGAGTCGGTGGAGATCGGAAAATACGAGGCGGCCTACGCCTGCCTGGATAACTACGAGAGCCTGGGCCTGGAGCGCAGCCCTCACACCGAGGCCGGAAAGCTGGAGTGGGACGCGCTGCTGTCCAGTTACGACTATACGCTGCAGGGCGAGACGCAGGTCAAGGGCGACAGCGCGGTCCAGACCGTGACGCTGCGCTTTCTGGATCTGAACGCGCTGGAGCAGGCCCTGACCGACAAGCTCGCGCCCGCCCCGGAGCCTGAGGGCGAAGAGGGCGCGGAAGGGGAAGACGCGGCGGCCGAGGAGCCTGCCGGCGAGGAGGCAGCCGAGCCTGCGGAGGGCGAAGCGCAGCCCGTGGATCCCGAAACGGTCCTGGCTGCGCTCCGGGAACTGCTGCAGGACCCCAAGCCCTTCTACCGCACCGATACCCTGGAGATCGAGCTCCGCTATGCGGACGGACAGTGGCGCATCGTCGCCGATCCCGCCCTGCTGGCCGCCCTGGCCGGCGGGAGAGCCTGAGGAGGTGGACCGATGGATAGAGACTTTGATCTGGAAGCGATCCTGAGCGAGTTTTCCGATCCGCTCCCGGAGGAGACGCCGCGCGAGCCCGCCTCCGCGCCTGCGGAAGAGCCGGAAGGAGCTCCCGTCCCTGCGGCAGAAGGAGCCCGCGACGAAGGCTACGACGACCGCGGCTATGAGGACCGTGACTACGACGACCGCGGCTACGAGGACCGCGGCTACGAGGACCGTGACTACGACGACCGCGGCTATGACGACCGCGGCTACGACGACGATGGCTACGACGACCGCGGCTACGACGGGACGCCGCGCCGCCGTTCCGGCAGCCGCAGAGCACAGGACTTCCAGGCCGGGGCCCAGGAGATCCTGGACCGCGCCAGGGAAGGCGCGAGGAAGGGCGTCGACGCCCTGCGGGACCGTGTGGACACCTTCCGCGCGCGCAGGGCAGAGGCTGCCGAAGAGCGGGCGGAACGCGCCGCGGATCCCGAGCACCCTGTGCCTGTCCGGGGGGGCGTGGACTTCGCCGGGCGTTTCGCCCAGCTCCGCGAGCGGGTATCGGAGCGCTTGCCCCGGCGCGAGCGCGGGGAGGACACGCCACGTCGGGAGCTCCCCACCTGGGCGCCGATCGCGATCACCGTGGCTCTGCTGCTGCTCTCCTGCCTCTGCCTGAGCTGGATCGTCCACAATGTTCACCCCGGCTCCGGCACTGTGGTGAGCTCCAAGCCCACGCTGAGCCTTGCCAACCGGGCGGACCGCCACGAGGGGATCCTGGCTCCGCAGACCGCCGTCCGGCCTGACGAGACCGACCCCGACGCCGAGGCTACCACGGAGCCCGTGGCGCCCGCGAAGATCCGCTATGTGATCGAGGAGGGCGCTGTCGTGGCGCCGGCCCCGGATCCCGCCTGCTTCGGCAAGATCAGCATCGCCCACCCGGAGGAGGCTCTGGAGGTCATCCAACGCGCCCGGGACTACGGCCTGCTGCGGGAGGACGAGACCGTCGTCTTCGACCCCACGGTGAACTTTTACTACGACGAGGACATCGAATACTACCTGGACGAGACCATCCTGGTGATCTGCTGGAAAGAGATCGTGGACGGCAACACCTGCAGCTTCGTGGAGATCAAGATCGCCGACGCCTCCCAGTTCCGCCGCAAGTTCGCCGACGACACCTTCGCCGCCCCCAACCAGTACTATTCCACCGAGATGCACAAGTCCACCAACGCCGTGGTCACGCTGAACGCGGACTTTTACCAGAACCGCGACTTCGGCGTGGTGGTCTACGACCGGGCCCTGTATCGCTTCCCCACCAGCACCTATACGGGAAGTTATACAAAATATAACTGCCTGGAGACTTGCTTCGTCAACACCGAGGGCGACTTCCTCTTCACCGAACTGGGGCAGACCTTCACCCGGGAGAGCATGGAGCAGTACATCCGCGACAACGATATCCTCTTCTCCATGTCCTTCGGCCCCGTCCTGGTGCAGGACGGCCAGGTCCGCCAGGTGGACTGGTACCCCGTGGGCGAGATCGAGAAGGGCTATTCCCGGGCCGGCATCGGCCAGGTGGACAAGCTCCACTATCTCTACATGTCGCTGAACCACTCGCCTGAGAAGCAGGCGCGCTGGACCGTGAACACCTTCGCCCAGCACTTCGGAGAGAAGCCGGTGATCAACGCCTACTGCCTGGACGGCGGCCAGACCGGCGAGATCGTGTTCCAGGGCAGGGCCTACAACCATGTGGACGTGGTCAACGGCCAGAAGGAACGCCCCGTCAGCGACAACATCTACTTTGCCACTGCCATCGGCGGAACGGAGGTGTACGAATGAACAGCGTCGCCATGTATCTGGGCGAGAGGACCATCCAGTGGAGCGCCATCCTCATCGCCGTGGGCGCCCTGTGCTGCCTGTTCCTGACCATCGCCCTCTACCGCCCGCGCAGCGAGAGCCTGCGGGCCGTGCTGGTGCTGTTCCCCCTGGGGACGATCCTGGGCCTCTTCCTGGCCCGCCTGATCCACTGGTACTTCAACACCGAGATCTACGGCTCCTTCGGCGCCGCCTTCTCCAACTTCGACCTGGGCAGTTTCTCCATCCCCGGGGTGATCCTGGGCGTGTGGCTGGCCGCGTGGATCGTGTATCGGCTGGGACTGGTGCCCAACACCGGCATGCTCCTGGACTGCGCGGCCCCCGGCATGGCCCTGCTGATCGCCTTCGTGCGGCTGGGCGCGCTCTTCACCAACACCTGCCGCAGCCGCATCCTGGTGGAGGCCAAGGTGCTCAAGATGCTGCCCTTCTCCGTGGCCCACACCGACGCCGCGGGCAATGTGATCTGGCGGCTGGCCGTGTTCTTCCAGGCTTTCCTGGCCATGCTGCTGCTGACGGTCATCCTCCTGCATTTCTATGTCAAGCGCGGCAAGCGCAAGATGATCGCCCCCTGCCCCCGCAGCGGCAACGTCTGGCGGATGTTCCTGTTGTGCTACGGCGCGATCGAGATCGTGGTGGACTCTCTGCGCAACGACTCGCCCCTCATGCACTTCCATCTGATCTCCGACCTGAACCAGTACTCCTCCTTCGTGAGCCTGGCCCAGATCTTTGCCGCCGCCACGGCGCTCTATGTGCTGATCTTCTACAGCGTCAAGTCCATCAAAGCCAAGGGCTTCTCCTTCTGGCACGCCCTGAGCTGGGTCGGCTTCGTGGCCAGCCTGGTGGGCATCGGCTACTTCGGCGAATACAAGGTCCAGCGCACGGCCCAGTATCTCAAGTGCTACACCATCCAGATCCTCTCGTGCCTGGCCATGGTGATCATCATCCGGCTGGTCTACGACAGCTGTGTGGCGAAGAAAAAGCCGAAATACGAGTGGTGAGCGCAGTATTGAAAGTAGGATCTTGCGTTTTGAGAAGGTCCCGGGGGAGATGGGAGTCTCCCCCGGGACGGTTTTTTAGGGCGTAGTGTTTGGTCTTTGGCAGTACGACGGGGGGCGGGGCGACGCCGCGCCAAAAGGCCCCCTTGCCGAAAGGGGGCTGGCACGGGGGAGCGCAGCGAGCCGTGACTGGGGGATACTGTCGGAAGATGGGGCAGGAGCGGGGGGCGCGTATCCCCCGGCGCTGCGCGCCGCCCCCCTCTAGGCGAGGGGGCTTGGGGACGAAAAAACACGCCGCGGGTGCGGCGTGTTTTTTCGTCGTATCGGGGGCGCGCCCGGTCCGAACGCTCGGACGGGGCGGCTTTGCCGGGTCAGACGGAGTCTTCCTCGGTGAGGACCTCGATGTCCTCCGTTGTGCCCTGGATGGCCTCCTGCTCGGCCTTCTTCTCCATCTTGTTCATGAAGATGGGGGAGAGGATGCCGACGATGCAGAGCGCGATCAGCACCCAGCAGATCACGGAGGAGAAGAGGATGCTGACGTCGCCGGAGGAGGAGCGCAGGGCGTTGCGCAGGCCCTTCTCGCCGATGGGCCCCAGGATCAGGGCCAGCACCACCGCGGCGGTGTTCAGATCCAGCTTGCGCATCAGGTAGCCGATGCAGCCGAAGATCAGCATGACGATGATGTCCAGCATGTTCTTGTGGATCGCGTAGGAGCCCACGAAGCACAGGACCGTCACGCAGGGGATCAGGATCGCGTCGGACAGGCGGGAGATCTGCGCGAAGCCCCGGCAGCCCAGCAGGCCGATGCCCAGCATGAAGAACTGTACCAGCACGAAGCCGGCGAAGAAGGTGTAGGTCATGGGG
>JAFZOC010000072.1 GCA_017550765.1 Oscillospiraceae bacterium | reverse complement strand
CTGCCGCAGAGGCTGTAGACATAGTCCCCGGCGGTGTTGAGGAAGGCGGCCAGCTTCTCCAGCTCCTGGGTGGAGAAGGGCAGCGTGGCCAGGGCGCTCTCCGCCGCGGCGGCCCGGGCGTAGGCCTCGCAGCAGATCCTGTCGCACATCTCCGGGTCCGTGGCGTAGAGGCTCTTTTCCAGGGCCTCCGACAGCTCCTGGACGGAGCGCACCGTCTCCTCATAGGCCAGAGACGCGCTCTCGCCTGTGCTGCGCCGGTACCAGCCCAGGCCCCATTGCCCGGCCCAGGCATAGAGCGCCAGGGCCAGGATCAGCACGGAGAGATAGGAGGCCAGCAGGATCTTCGTCTTCTTGCGCATAAAAAACACCTCTTTTGGGCTAGCTTGTCCCAAAAGAGGCGCTTTTATGAATGAAGAGATGAAGGGATGAAGGAATGAAGAAAAGGAGGAGCGAAGGGGGGAAGGAGCGGAGGGATGAAGAGATGAAGAAATGGAGAAATGAAGGAACGAAGGGATGAAGAAATGAAGGAGCGACGGGCTCTGCAGTTCTTCATTCGCGCAGCGTCTTCATCTCTTTATTCGCACAGCGTTTTCATCCCTTTATGCGGCGCCGCCGCGCTCCAGCCTTTCACTTCCCCAGCTTCTCCAGCCCGATGCGCAGACGCCGCAGCGTCTCGTCCCGGCCCAGGATGCGGCAGATCTCCACCGCGCCGCCGGGGGTCACGGCCATGCCGGCGGCGGCGATGCGCACGGGCCACATGACCTTGGCGTTCTTCACCGACAGTTCCTCGGCCAGCGTCACCATGCTCGCCAGGATGTGCTCGTCGTCCCAGGGATCCAGCGCCTCGAAGCGCCCGATCATGGTCTCCAGCACGGCTTTGGAGCTGGCCTCGTCGGACTTGGACTTTTTGTGGACGAAGAGCTCGACGCCGTAGTCGGGCAGGGCGTCGAAGAAGCCCAGCTTCTCGGGGATCTCGGCGAGGACCTCGGTGCGCTGCTGCAGGAGGGCGGCGATGGCGGCGAGGTCATAGCGGGGATCGGTCACGGCCTGGCGGATCCAGGGCTCCGCCACCCGGGCGAAGGCCTCCGGGCTCATGCGGCGGATGTACTCGGCGTTGAAGTAGCGCAGCTTCTCGATGTCGAAGATGGCGGGGGACTTGGAGATGCCGGCGATGTCGAAGGCGGCCTTCAGCTCGTCCAGGGAGAAGATCTCCTGCTCGGCCTGCTCGCCCTTGGGGCTCCAGCCCAGCAGGGCGACGTAGTTGAGCACCGCGTCGGTGAGGAAGCCCCTGGCGATCAGATCCTCGTAGGAGGGGTCGCCGTGGCGCTTGGACATCTTGTTGTGGGCGTCGCGCATGACGGGGGAGCAGTGGACGTACTTGGGGATCTCCCAGCCGAAGCCCCGGTAGAGCAGGTCGTACTTGGGGGCGGAGGACAGGTACTCGCTGCCGCGGACCACATGGGTGATGCCCATGAGATGGTCGTCCACCACGTTGGCGAAGTTGTAGGTGGGCAGGCCGTCCCGCTTGATGAGCACCTGGTCGTCCAGGCTGCTGTTCTCCACGGTGATGTCGCCGAAGATCTCGTCGTGGAAGGTGGTGGTGCCTTCCTCCGGGATCCGCTGGCGGATGACGAAGGGCTCGCCGGCAGCGGCGCGGCGGTCCGCCTCCTCCTTCGACAGAGAGCGGCAGGGATCGGCCGCCCGGTCGAAGTCCCCGGCGTCCTCCTCGCTCTCGGTCTTCTCGCAGAAGCAGCGGTAGGCATGGCCCCGCTCCACCAGGAGCTCGGCGTACTTGCCGTAGAAGGGGCGGCGCTGGGTCTGCACATAGGGGCCCACGGGGCCGCCCACGTCCGGGCCCTCGTCGTGGTCCAGGTGGCACTCGGCCATGGTGCGGTAGATCACGTCCACCTCGCCCTCCACCAGACGGCCCTGGTCGGTGTCCTCGATGCGCAGGAGGAACTTGCCGCCGCTGTGGCGGGCGATCAGCCAGGTGTAGAGCGCCGTGCGCAGGTTCCCCACGTGCATGTAGCCCGTGGGCGACGGCGCGAAGCGGGTGCGCACCTCGCCCTTGGGGATGCGCGCCTCCATATCGTTGTACCAGGTCATGTCCATATCGGTATAGCTCCTTACTGTTACTAGGCTCTGAGTACTCATCATATTTTACATTTTCCCTGTTGTCAAGACGCTTTCCTTTTGATACAATACAAATTTGATAGCGATGCATTTCAGATGAAGGATGTGCTCTTATGGAAAACAACGCTCCCGCGAAAAAAGTCATGCTCTCGGGCATCAAGCCCACCGGCGACCTGACCCTGGGCTCCTATCTGGGGGCCATCAAGAATTGGACCCGGCGCGCTGAGCAGTTCGACTGTTACTACTTCATGGCGGATCTCCATGCCCTCACCACCCGCAACGACCCCGCCCTGCTCCGCCGGAGGACCCTGGAGCAGCTGGCGCAGTATGTGGCCTGCGGCCTGGATCCGCAGAAGAACACCCTCTTCATCCAGAGCCATGTGCCGGCCCACGCGGAGCTGGGCTGGATCCTGAACTGCTACACCATGTTCGGCGAGCTCAGCCGCATGACCCAGTTCAAGGACAAGAGCGCCAAGAACGCCGACAACATCAACGGCGGCCTCTTCACCTACCCCGCCCTGATGGCGGCGGACATCCTGCTGTACCAGCCGGACTTCGTCCCCGTGGGGGAGGATCAGAAGCAGCACTGTGAGCTGACCCGCGACATCGCCATGCGCTTCAACAACCTCTACGGCCCCACCTTCAAGGTGCCCGAGCCCTATATCCCCAAGGTGGGCGCCCGGATCATGGATCTGCTGGTCCCCACCAGCAAGATGTCCAAGTCCGACACCGTGGGCAACGGCCGCGTGCTGATCATGGAGGCGCCGGAGGACATCATGCGCAAGTTCAAGCGCGCCGTCACCGACTGCGACACCGAGCGCTGCGTCCGCTACGATCCGGAGCAGAAGCCGGGAGTGGCCAACCTCATGAACATCTACGCCGCCGTCACCGGCAAGAGCTTCGAGGAGATCGAGCGGGAGTTCGACGGCCTGGGCTACGGCGCCTTCAAGCCCGCCGTGGGCGAGGCCGTGGTGGAGATGCTGCGCCCCATCCGCGAGGAGGCGGGCCGCATCATGAAGGACAAGGCCTATCTGGAGGCCCTCTGCCGCGAGGGCGCGGAGCGGGCTTCCTACATCGCCAACAAGACCCTGCGCAAGGTCTACAAGAAGGTCGGGCTCGTCCCCAGGACCTGAGCGCGGCGCGTCCGGAGCCGGCGGCCCAGAGAGGCCGGCCCGCCTGCGGACGATACCGGAGCGCTCCGGGAACGGGGGCGCGCCGGATAGAGAAACAGATCTAGGAGAGATGAGATGTTCCCCAACATGCCTCTGTGGGCAAAACTGCTCCTGGCCGCGGCCGCGGCCTTCGGCCTGTGCTTTTTGATGACCCCGCCGGTCAAGCGCTTCGCGGAACTGGTGGGCGCGGTGGACCAGCCCAATGAACGGCGGGTCAACAAGGTCCCGATCCCCCGGATGGGAGGCCTTGCGATCTTTCTGGGCTTCGTCGTCACGGTGCTGATCTTTGTGGACCTGAGCACCCAGGTGACGGGCATCCTGCTGGGCGCCGTGATCATCGCCGTGATGGGCGCGGTGGACGATATCGTGTCGCTGAACGCCTGGATCAAGTTCGCCCTGCAGATCGTGGCGGCGGGCGTGGCGATCCGCTGCGGCGTGGTCTTCGACGCGATCTCCAACCCCAACTTCCTCTCGTTCGAGACCACGCTGCCGATCGGCGCATTGTCCGTGCCGCTGACCCTGCTGTGGATCGTGGCCTGCACCAACGCGGTGAACCTGATCGACGGCCTGGACGGCCTGGCGGTGGGCGTGAGCGCGATCAGCTCGGTGACCATGCTGGTGGTGTCGTTGATCGTGTCCGAGCCCACGGTGTCGCTGATGCTGGCGGCCCTGTCCGGGGCCTGCCTGGGCTTCATGCCCTACAACCTGAACCCGGCCAAGATCTTCATGGGGGCCGTGGGCTCCCAGATGCTGGGCTATGTGCTGGCCACGGTGTCCACCCTGGGCCTGTTCAAGTTCCACGCGATCATCACCTTCTTCGTGCCGCTGATGGCCCTGGCCCTGCCCCTGGCCGACACCACCTTCGCCTTCGTCCGCAGGATCAGCCGGGGACAGAGCCCCTTCCATGCCGACCGGGGACATCTGCATCACCGGCTCCTGGACATGGGCATGAGCCAGAAGCAGGTGGTCGCCCTGATGTACGGCATCTCCGCGGTGCTGGGCCTCACCGCCCTGCTGCTGACCGGGAAGGATCCGGTGCTGCGCATCGCGTGTCTGGTCTTCGCCTTCGCCATCTCGATCACGGTGTGGTTCTTCGTGTTCCACCGCAACTCCAAGCTCCACCGGCCCGGACAGAGCGAGAAGGGCCCGGAGAGCGCCCCCGCCGAGGGCGCGGCCGCGGAGGTTGCCGCTCCGGAGGAGAAAAAGGGATAAAACTGACGAGGCCGTCTTTTGACGGCCTCGTGATGTATCCGACAGGACCGAGATCCTATCCGGAGATCTGCGTGCCCGGCGCTCGGCGGAGGGGGGCGTCATACTATCCACCGATAAGCCCCTTCATTTTTATCGGCCAGGATCGCGCCATGCTTTGTTGGCGGCCTTGGCCATATATATCCATTATGCCCTGCGGCCGCCGCCTCGCCTGACACGATCCTGGGTCGGTAAAACTCTAGAGCTTCTTATCAGCGGGTAGTATCAGACGAAGAGCATGGCGCCCAGGGTCATGAGCCAGTCCCGGTCGCCGCTCTCCCGATAGAGCAGATACAGGATCAGCATCAGCAGCAGGTCTTCCGTCTCCAGCTCGCCCAGACTGTGGGACAGCAGACGCCGCAGCTGCAGCGGCAGCTGCCCCAGCGCGGGCGCCGACCCCGGTCCGGGCGTCCCGCGGGGCGGGCGCCGGGGCGGTGGGGAGCCCGGGAGCTCCGG
>JAFZOC010000071.1 GCA_017550765.1 Oscillospiraceae bacterium | reverse complement strand
TTTCCTTGCGCAGCTCCTCTTCCTGTTCGTCCAGCTCCGCCTCTTTCTCCCGGATCTGGGCAAAACCGTCGTCGATGGCCTTCTGTCCGGACCAGAGCTGTCCGCCCGCGGCGTCCAGGGCGGCCCGGCCCTGCTCGATGGCCGTCTTCCCCTGCTCCATGTATGCGTCCATGGCGTCGATCTGGGCCTGGGCCTCGTCCATCTGGGCCTGGGCGTCTGCGAGCTGGGCCTCATAGACCGCGATCTGTTCCTCCAGCACGGAGGCCATGGCGTCGATCTGGGCCTTGTTCAGGGCGTAGGCGGCCTGGAGCGCGGCGAACTGCTCCTCGCTGAGGGGCTGCTGTCCGTCTTCGCCGCCGATGCTGTCCCGCTGCTCCTGGATCTGGGCGCGCAGCTCCTCCGGGGTCATGCCGGTGGCCTCGACGATGCGCGTCTCCCATTCCTCCATGGTCGCCGCGTCGATCCCCTGCCACTCCACGTTCTCCAGGAACTCGTCTGCATCCACGCCGTACTGCTGGGCGAGCATCGTGGCCAGCATCTGCATCTGCTCCGCGCTGATGCCGCCCTGGTCCTTCAGCTGCCCGTACATGCCCATGGCCTGGTCCATGGAGCCGAGCAGGAGGTCGTATGTCTCCACGCTGAGCTCCAGCCGGGCGTCCGGATCGTCGCTCTCCAGCACGGCGCTCAGGCTCCTGAGCTGCGCGAGCTGTGCGCGGGTCGCGGCCAGCGCCTGGGCCGTCATATCGAGCGTGGCCCGCGCTTCCGCCAGCTGGCGCTTCCCCTCCTGGAACTGGGCATAGCCCTCATAGAAGGCCGCCTCCTGCTCCTGGAACATGGCCAGGCCCGCCTCGTACTGGGCTCGGCCCTGGGCCAGCGCATCGGCTGCCTCGCGCAGAGAAGCCGCGCCTGTGAGCAGGCCGCTGCGGGTCGCCGTGTAGATCGCCAGGTCCGTCCTGTGCCGGACGGCCTGTTCGTCATGGGCCCCCTGCCGCTCGCTGAGCTCCCGATCGATCTCCTCAAAGCGGGTGGTCCCCTCCAGCTGCCGGAGGATCTGCGCATATTCGTCCATCCTGTCGCGCAGGCGCGTAAGATCCGCACGTCCCTTGTCCCGTTCCCGCAGCGCGGAACGCACGATCCCCGCCCCCGCCAGGAGCATGGCCAGGCACAGGATCGCAAGCACGATGGCAAAGATCCTGGTCAGGGCCGGATGTTTCATGCGTCATCCCTCCACTCATTCTCTAACATACAATTATACATGCTTTTGCCGCTTTTTTGTGAAAAAAATATGTCTTTCGAAAAATTTTTTTGACTGTCCGGGCATGCTCTGCTATGCTGGGGGCAGCAGGAAGGAGATGAGCGCCCGTGCAGCTGTCCTTCGCCCCCATGGAGGGGATCACGACCAGCGTCTATCGCCGGATCCACGCGGAGCTGTTCCCCGGCGCGGACCGCTACTACGCCCCGTTCCTGGCCCCGGACAGCACCGGGCAGGTCAAGCTCTCGGCCCTGCGGGACCTGCTCCCGGAGCAGAACGGGGGCCTTGTCCCGGTCCCCCAGATCCTGTGCAGCCGGGCAGAGCCCTTCCTGATCCTGGCGCGGGAGCTCGCGGCCATGGGCTATGGCGAGGCGGACCTGAACATGGGCTGCCCCAGCGGGACCGTGGTGCCCAAACACAAGGGCGCGGGGATGCTGCTGGACCTGCAGGACCTGGACCGCACGCTCTCGGAGATCTTCGCGCGCTGTCCCCTGCGCGTGTCCGTGAAGACCCGGCTGGGCCTGGAGAGCCCGGCGGAGTTTTCGAAGATCTGTGAGATCCTGGGGCGCTATCCCCTCTCGCTGCTGATCGTCCACGCCCGGGACCGGCGGGGCATGTACCGGAGCGTCCCGGACCTGGGCGCGGTCCGGCGCGCCCTGCCCCAGATCCGCGCTCCCCTCTGCTACAACGGCAACGTCTTCGACCTGCCCTCCTTCGAGCATGTCCGCGAGGCCCTGCCCGGTCTTGCGGGCATGATGCTGGGCCGCGGCGCCGTGGCGGATCCCGCCCTCTTCCGCATCCTGCGGGGCGGCGCACCGCCGGAGGCCGGGGAGCTCCGGGACTTCCTGGACCGGCTCTGTGCCAGCTATCGGGAGACGGGGATGCAGGAGCACCATGTCCTGGGCCGGATGAAAGAGATCTGGTATTATGTAAACTACATGTTCCCCGGCGCGGGCAGGGAGCTGAAGCAGCTCATGAAGGCCCGTGACCTGACCGACTATCAGGCGGCCGTGGCGGGGATGTTCCGGAGCGGCCGCTTCGATCCCGCCGGGCGCTTCCCCGGCGAGATGCCCGCGCTGGACGGGCGCGAGACCTGATCTGTCACGAGGGCCAGGCGCGTCCAGGGACGATCCGGAGCAGATCCCTTGGACAGACAGAGAACGGAGCGGCGTCTGCCGCTCCGTTCTCTGTCTGTTTCCTGTCCGTTCCGTTCAGATTTTGTATTTCTCCGCGTACCGGGCGTAGAGCTCGTCGAACTGCTGGGAGTGCAGCTCCCGCAGGTCGATGATGTAGCCGTGGGTCTCGAACGCGTCGGCCTCCAGCTCGATCATGGCCACGGCGATGTTGGAGCAGTGGTCGGCCACACGTTCGAAGTTCGTCAGGATGTCGTTGAACACGAAGCCCTGGGCCAGGGAGCAGGTGCCTTTCTGCAGCCGGTCCACATGGCGCAGCTTCATCTCGTCGCAGAGCACGTCGATGTGCTCTTCCAGCGGCTCCACCCGGCGCGCGCGGTCCTGATCCTCGTCCAGGAAAGCCCCGAAGGAGAGCTCCAGGATCTCCAGCAGCGCCGCCGTGAGCACTTCCAGCTCCTTCTGCGCTTCGCCGGAGAACACGACCTTCTTCTCGTGGATCTCCCGGGCCACGCTCACCAGGTTCATGGCATGGTCGCTGATACGCTCGAAATCGCTGAGGGTGTGCAGGAACTTGGACACGCTCTCGTTCTGGCTGGTGTTCAGCTCGTGGGTGTTGAGCTTCACCAGGTAGGTGCCGAGCCGGTCCTCGTAGCGGTCCACCAGATCCTCGATCTGCTCCACCTTCTTCGCGCCCTCCTCGGTGTAGGCGCTCAGCAGGGAGATCGCCAGGCGGACGTTCTCCAGGGCGGTGCGGGCCATGGCGTTGACGGTGAGATGGCTCTGCTCCACGGCCAGGGCCGGATGCTGGAGGAAGCGCTCGTCCAGACGGTCCAGCTCGCCCTCGGCGGCCTTCTCGTCCTCCCGCTGCCGGATGAAGCGGGAGACCAGGCGGACGATGCCCTTATCGAAGGGCAGCAGCACAGCGGCGGTGGCCAGGCGGAAGAGAGTGTTCACCAGAGCGATGCTCACCGGGTCCATGATGGTCTCCCCGACGCTCAGATGCAGGACGGAGCCCAACACGTAGTACAGCAGGCCGAAGATCAGCGCGCCGAAGATCTCGATCGCCAGGTAGGAGAAGGCGGCGCGGCGGCCGTCCACCTTGGCGCCCAGCGCCGAGAGCAGCACCGGGACGGAGGAGCCGATCGCGATGCCCAGGATCAGCGGGAAGGCCACGTCGAAGCTGATCGCGCCGGTCATGGACAGGGCCTGCAGGATGCCCACCGCGGCAGAGGCGCTCTGCAGGATCGCGGTGAAGGCCGCGCCTGCCAGGATGCCCAGCAGCGGATGGGAGAACGCGGTCAGGAGGCTGAGGAAGCCCGGGTCGGAGCGCAGGGGCTCCACCGCGCCGCTCATATCCTGCATGCCGAACATCAGCACCGCGAAGCCCAGCAGGATATCGCCCACATGGCGCTGGGCCTGCTTCTTGGAGAACATGCGCAGCAGGATGCCGCCCACCGCCACCAGCGCCGCCAGGGTCGAAGTGGAGAAGAGGGTGGTCCATCCGCCGCCGCCCTGGACGCTGGAGAGGGCGATGATCCAGCCGGTGATGCTGGTGCCGATCAGGGCGCCCTGGATGACGGAGACGGCCTGTTCCAGCTTCATCATGCCGGAGTTCACGAAGCCGACCACCATGACGGAAGTGGCGGAGGAGGACTGGATCACGGCGGTGACGCCGGTGCCCAGGACCACGCCGCGGATCGGCGTGCCGGTCAGGCGATAGAGCACCAGCTCCATCTTGTTCCCGGCCACGCGCTTGAGGCCGTCCCCCATCAGGCTCATGCCGAAGAGGAACAGCGCGATGCCGCCCAGCAGCGACAGGACATTCGCGATACTCAAAGGCCATCAGCTCCCCCGATCAATTTTTTCACATCTATATCATACCATCCCGCCCTGTCGATCTGCAAGAGGGGATCTTCCACAAAGCTCCTGTTTCCGACGCGATCGGGGCTGGTCTTTTTCCCGGATCTGGTGTATGCTTGAGAAGAGCGCGGGCGCGGTCGGGCGACGCGGCGGCGACGACAGGCCGGCGGGACGCAGCGGGGCGTCCCGACGCGGCGGAGGAGGCGAGCGGATGGAGATCCTATATGGGGACCGGGAGATCCTGGTCTGTGTGAAGCCGGCGGGGATCCTCTCGGAAGAGGGCGAAGGCGCCATGCCGGAGCTGCTGCGCGCGGCCGTCGGACCTGGGGAGATCTTCTGCGTCCACCGTCTGGACCGGGAGACGGGCGGCCTCATGGTCTACGCCAGGACCCGGGACGCGGCCGCCGCCCTCTCCAGGACCATCGCGGCGGGGCAGCTGGCGAAACGCTATCTGGCCGTGGTCCAGGGCGCGCCGGAGGCCCCCGCCGGAGAGCTGCGGGACCTGCTGTACCGGGACGCCCGGAAGAACAAGTCCTTCGTGGTCCGGCGGGCGCGCCGGGGCGTGCGGGAGGCGGTCCTGCGCTATGAGACGCTGGAGAGCCGGGAGGGGTTGAGCCTCCTGCGTGTGGAGCTGGTCACCGGGCGCAGCCACCAGATCCGGGTGCAGTTCGCCTCCCGGGGCCTGCCGCTGGCGGGCGACGGGCGCTATGGCAGCGCCTGGCGGGACTGCGGCCTGGCGCTGTGGTCCGCCGAGCTGAGCTTCCCCCACCCGCGGACCGGCGAGCAGATCGCGAAGGCGCTCCCGCCGCCTGCCGTCTGGCCCTGGACGCTGTTCGAGGGCCTCTCGGCCCCCTGAGCGGCCCCTGAACGGCCCCTTGAGCGGGACTTTGAGCTGGACATTGAGCGGGCCCTTGAGTGGCCCCCTGAGCGGCCCCTGAGCGGCCCCTTGAGCTGGACTTTGAGCTGGACATTGAGCGGGCCCTTGAGTGGCCCCCTGAGCGGACCGACCTGAACTGGATGTTGCGGCAGCCGCCCCTTGCCGGCGGCAGACCTGACCGATATCGCGTCCCTACCGGGACAGAAGGAGGAACATATGCGATACATCGAAGTGTGCGTGGAGACCCCGGGCGACCGCATCGAGCGCCGCTGTGAGGAGATGGCCGCCATGGGCGTGGGCGGCTTCGTCATCGAGAACGAGCAGGACTTCCACGACTTTTTGGAGAACAGCCACGCCTATTGGGACTATGTGGACGAGGAGCTGGAGCGGCGCTACGCCGGCGTCAGCCGGATCAAGTGCTATCTCACGGACGACGAGGAGGGCCGCGATCAGCTGCGGCAGATCCGCGCCGCCTACGGGGAAGTCACGGTGCGCTCCGTCCAGGACAGCGACTGGGAGAACAACTGGCGGGAATACTACAAGCCCATCCAGGTGGGCGAGAAGCTGGTGGTGGTGCCCGAGTGGGAGCCCATCCCAGACGGCGGGCGCGTCCCGCTGCGGCTGGATCCGGGGCTCATCTTCGGCACCGGCAGCCACGCCACCACCCGCATGTGCCTGGAGGCGCTGGAGAGCCGCGTGGGGCCGGGGACGCGGGTGCTGGACCTGGGCTGCGGCAGCGGGATCCTGGGCATCGGCGCCATGGTCCTGGGGGCGGAGCACTGTCTGGGCTGCGACATCGACCCCAAGGCCCCGGACGTGGTCCGCGCCAACGCCGCTCTCAACGGCATCGGGCCGGAGCGGCTCTCGGTCTGCGCCGGGGACATCCTCTCCGACGCCGCCCTTCGCCGCAGTTTCGGCGAGGACTGGGATCTGGTCCTGTCCAACATCGTGGCGGATGTGATCGTCCCTCTGGCCCGCTATGTCCGGGGCTTCCTGGCCCCCGGCGGGATCTGGATCAGCTCCGGGATCATCGAAGGGCGCCAGGATGAAGTCCGGGCCGCCATCCAGGCGGCGGGCTTCACCATCCTGGAGCACCGCTGTCAGGAGGAGTGGCACTGCTTCACGGCGAAGTGAGTCTTGCGTTTTGAGGAGAGAGGGGGGGATCCGAGAGACGCACGAGCTGTTCTTTCGTTCCTTCATTCCACCGTTCCTTCATTCCTTCATTTCTTCATTCCTTCATTCCTTCGTTCCCTCTTTCCCCCGTTCCCCCGTTCCTTCATTTCTTCATTCCTTCATTTCTTCATCTCCCCGCCCCTGCGGCGTCCCCGCATCATCCATTTTGTATTTTCAGAGGACGGATCCCCACGGCCAGTGTGCGCACTGGCCTCGGGATGACAGACCTTCGGTCTGTGCGCCCCGCGTCCCCCCATTTTTCATTTTTCATTCTTCCTCCCCGCCGCCCTCTCCCCCTGTTCCCGGAACTTTTCCGCTCCCCTGGCGTCGTAACGCTCAAAGGCGCGGCGTCGGTCCTCCCGGAGCTGTCTGCGCTAGTCCTCCCGGAGCTGCCCATGGAGCCAGTCCAGGGCGTCGGAGAGGGTCCCCAGCTGGTCGATCAGGCCCAGGGCCACCGCCTCCTCCCCGTAGAGGACGCTGCCCACGTCGTTGGCCAGCTCGTCGGTGTTGGTCATCAGGCGCAGATAGTCCTCCCGGCTCACCCCGGAGTGGCCCGTCACGAAGCGGACGATCCGCTCCTGGATGCGGGAGAAGTAGTTGTAGGTCTGCGGCACGCCGATCACTACGCCGTTCAGGCGCACCGGATGGATCGTCATGGCCGCCGAGGGCGCGATCATGCTGCGCCCCGCCGCCACCGCCAGCGGCACGCCGATCGAGTGTCCCCCGCCCAGCACCAGCGAGACCGTGGGCGTGCGCATGCCTGCGATCATCTCCGCGATGGCGAGGCCCGCCTCCACGTCGCCGCCCATGGTGTTCAGCAGGATCAGGAGCCCCCGGATCTCCGGCGTCTCTTCGATCGCCACCAGCAGGGGCAGGATGTGCTCGTATTTGGTGCTCTTTGCGTCCTCCGGCAGGAGCTGATGCCCCTCGATCTGTCCCACGATGGCAAGGCAGCGGATCTCGCCCGCCTTCGCCGCGCCCAGTTCCCGGATCTCGTCCATCCCCATCGCCTCCGGGACTAGTCTGCCCGATCCGGCGGCCGGTCATCCCGACCGGCCGCGATCGGCGCACAAAGAAAGGAGCTGCCCATGCTCTTCACGTATCAGAGCGTCTACAGCCGCTGTCCCCAGCCTCTGGAAAAGGCCCTGGAGCGCGTCGAGCGCTTCCGGAACTATGTGGAAGGGTCCCAGCCCAAGGTCAACGCCCAGCACATCGCCCTGAGCCTGCCCAAAACGGAGGATAACGGCTCCGGCGTCCCCGTGACCACGATCTTCGGCTCCTACGGCTCTTTCCTGCTCCGGCTCCGGCTGCAGCAGGTCCGGGAGGACGGGCAGGTCTTCACGGAAGTGGAGCTCTCCATGCGCCTGGCGCCGGTCTACTTCGTGCTCATGGGCATCTTGAGCGCGATCATGCTTCTGATCGGCATCTTCAGCGGCGACCCGGTCCCGGAGATGCTGAGCATCGGGGTCGGCATGTTCGCGATCGTCGCCCTGCCGGTGCTCCTGATCTGCTCGATCGCCATGCCCGCCGCCCTCGAGCGGCTGGAGATGCATCTGGACCGGGCCTTCCTGGCTCAGGAATGATCCGCAGGCGTCCGGATATCTGTATCCTGCAGAACGAACGGCCCTCCGGGAGATCCCGGAGGGCCGTATGCTTCGGATACCATCTCGGATATCATCGGATATCTGGTCGGATATCATCGGATATCAGGTCGGATACCTGGGCTTGGACAGGGCTTTTCGGACAGCAGGCTCTTGCCGGCCGGCGGGCAGCCGCAGGCTCAGGCTCGGCCTTAGACCTCCGCGTCCTGCTCGCCCTCGGCGTCCTCCCGCTCCATCTTCTCCACCCGCTTGCGGAAGGCCCGGGCGGAGATCTGCAGCGCCAGGAAGCAGGAGAAGAAGACGCCCGCTGCCGCGAAGACGCCGGCCGCGATCGAACCGCCGATCTTGTCCGGGTAGTTCCGGAAGATCACGAAGAACATCACCGCACCGAAGACCAGGCCCGCGATCAGGGAGATCAGGAAGTTGGTCCTGGCGTCGGGCTTCAGCCGCCGGTCCCAGATCCCGTTCTTCTCGCAGGCGAAGCCGATGTAGGTGCACAGGATCATGAACACGACCCACTCGCCGGCCACCGCCTTCCACTCGAAGCCGTAGATCAGGACCTGCACCGCCATCGCCGCCAGCAGGCCCCAGAAGGCCAGCCAGCAGCCCTTGTGCTCGATCTGCAGCAGGGCCTGCTCCTGCCGCTCATCCAAATTGCTCTTGAACTCCTTCATTTCTCTTCATCCTCCCAAAAGATCTCATCCAGTGTGACGCCCAGGGCCCTGCAGATCGCGATGCACAGCTTCAGCGAGGGGTTGAAGTCCCCCGCCTCGATCAGGCCGATCGTCTGCCGCGTGACGCCCACCTGCTTTGCCAGCTCCGTCTGGCTCATGTCCAGCTCGATCCGCCGGAATTTCATTTTCAGGTTCCGCATCCGCATCGCCTCCTTACGCTGCACAGGATACACCATCGCGTTGCGTTTGTCAAGTCTATTTTGCATTTTATTTTTATATTTTTCTTTTGCGCGTTCGACATGGCTCGTGCAACATAACGAACAGCCCTCCGGGAGATCCCGGAGGGCTGTTCTTGCCATGCGCGGAACTGCTGCCGACGCCGCGAGGGACGAGAGGGGGAACG
>JAFZOC010000070.1 GCA_017550765.1 Oscillospiraceae bacterium | reverse complement strand
GTCAACGTGGGCGAGGCGGTCGGCGTCATCGCGGCCCAGTCCATCGGCGAGCCGGGCACCCAGCTGACCATGCGTACCTTCCACACCGGCGGCGTCGCGGGCGACGACATCACCCAGGGCCTTCCCCGTGTGGAGGAGCTGTTCGAGGCGCGCAAGCCCAAGAAGATGGCGATCCTGTCCGAGATCTCCGGCGTGGTCACCATCGAAGAGGCCAAGAAGGGCGTCATGTACTCCATCACCGTCACCAACGAGGCGGAGGGCGCCACCCATGTGGAGACCGTGCCTCACTCCGCCGGCATCCTGGTGCACAACGGCGACCATGTGGACCGCGGCCAGGAGCTGACCTCCGGCGCGCTGAACCCCCACGATGTGCTCCGCATCCGCGGCGTGGACGACGACGCTTTCGGCCGCAAGGGCGTGCGCAGCTATATCACCAGCGAGGTCCAGAAGGTCTACCGCCAGCAGGGCGTCGATATCAACGACAAGCACATCGAAGTCATCGTACGTCAGATGATGCGCAAGGTGAAGGTCGACGACTCCGGCAGCACCGAGCTGCTCTCCGGCTCCACGGTGGACATCGCGGTGGTGAAAGCCGCCAACAAGGCCATCCGCGAGCGCATCGCCGCCGGGGAAGAGGGCCTGCAGGAGGCCACCTACACCCAGCTGCTGCTGGGCATCACCAAGGCCTCTCTGGCCACCGACAGCTGGATGTCCGCTGCGTCCTTCCAGGAGACCACCCGCGTGCTGACCGACGCTGCCATCAAGGGCAAGGTCGACCGCCTGGTGGGTCTGAAGGAGAACGTCATCATCGGCAAACTGATCCCCGCAGGCTCCGGTCTGGGCCTGTACCGGGACTTCGAGTTCCACACGGACGAGACCATCGAGGCCGAGCCCGAGGAATACGTGGACCTCTCCGCCCTGGTCACCAAGACCAACGCGCTCTGATAGTAAAAACAGCAGGAGACAGTTCCGTCTCCTGCTGTTTTTGCAGTCCGCTCCCGCTCGATAGCGCCGGGGAGGGGACGCGCCCTCTGCGCGTCCCGGACGCGGGACGCAGGCCCGCGCGTCCTGCGTCCCCGGCTCGCGCAGGTGAGCCGCCGCGAAGCGCCTCTGCGGCAAGGATGACAAGGCAAGGAAGAAGAGATGCTGCCCGCGGGCGGGACGTCCGGAGAGAGACGTCCTGCGGCGTCAGGGCTGTTCCCCGGGCTGCGGCCCGGGGAACGATCGGACAGGAGGGGCCTATCCATGAAGAAAAAGATCCTAGCGATCCTCTGCGCGCTGCTCGCGATCCTGGCGATCGCGCTGATCGTCCTCAATGTGTCGTTCCGGAAGATCGCAGTGGTCTCCGGAGAGCAGTTCGTGGACAAATGTCCGCGCTATGCCCGCCCGGGGCAGGAGGTCACGATCACCACCGCCGTGGTCTCCGACGGCGAGATCTACGTCAACGGCGTGGACGGACGCTATGTCCGGCCGGGCGTCTACGTCTTCACCATGCCAGACGAGGACGTGGCGATCAAGGTGACCGTCATCGCGTTCCGGGACGGCGCATAAGGCGCGCGGTCCGGAACTGACAGGAGGGACAGACATGAGCATCCAGATCGAGCGTGTGCCGGCCGGTGGGTCCGAGATGGCCTTCTTTCGCTTCGGCAGCGGAGAGAAGACCCTGGTCATCCTCCCGGGGCTCAGCGTCCAGAGCGTGATGGGGGCGGCGGACGCCGTCGCCGCGGCCTACCGGTCTCTGGCAGAGATCTTCACGGTCTACGTCTTCGACCGGCGGGCCGAGCTCCCGCCGGTGTATCCGGTGCGGGAGATGGCGCGGGATACGGCGGAGGCCCTCCAGGCGCTGGGCCTGAAGGACATCTGCCTGTTCGGCGCCTCCCAGGGCGGCATGATCGCGCTGGTGCTGGCCATCGAGCACCCGGAGCTGATCGGAAAGATGGTGCTGGGATCCTCATCGGCCCATGTGCGCGAGGAGCAGTATCGTGTGCTGGACGCGTGGGGGCAGCTGGCCAGACAGAAGGACCGGAGCGGGCTGTACCTGACCTTCGGGCGGGACATCTATCCGCCGGAGGTGTTCGAGGCCTGCCGGGACGCGCTGCTCGCCGCGGCGGAGACGGTGACCGATGAGGAGCTGGAGCGCTTCATCATCCTCGCGGAGGGGACGAAGGGCTTCGACGTGACGGAGGAGCTGGAGAAGATCCAATGTCCGGTGCTGGCCCTGGGCGCCTTCGAGGACGCTGTCCTGGACGCGGACGCGACCATGGAGATCGCGGAGAAGCTGGAGCGCCGGCAGGATCTCAGCCTCTATCTGTACGTCGGATACGGCCACGCAGCCTTCGATACGGCCCCGGACTATCGGGACAGGATGCTGCGCTTCTTCCTGTCCTGAACGGGGGAGGGGCATAGCGCCGCGAGCCCGTATCGGGAGGGAGGACAGCGGATGAGCAGCCCACCGCGCCCGGAGCCGGGCCTGAAAAAAGTTTTTCGCTGTTTTGACGATTTTTCTTGACTTAGTTTGGTTATTATGCTACTATTCAATAGTTCGTGGCCGGAGTGCGCCCAAAGTGCGCCCTTTTTCACGGACCAAGGGAAAAAAGCCTGAAAAGGCCGGCAGCCCGAACACAACGTATCTTTGAGGAAAGGAGGAAAACAATGCCAACTTTTAACCAGCTCGTCAGAAAGGGCAGAGAAAAGGTCACCTACAAGTCCACCTCTCCCGCTATGCAGAAGGGCATGAACACCCTGAAGAACAAGGAGACCGACCTGAGCTCCCCCCAGAAGAGAGGCGTCTGCACCGCAGTCCGTACCTCTACCCCCAAGAAGCCCAACTCCGCTCTGCGTAAGATCGCGCGTGTCCGTCTGACCAATGGTTACGAGGTCACTGCCTACATCCCCGGCATCGGCCATAACCTGCAGGAGCACTCCGTCGTGATGATCCGCGGTGGTCGTGTCAAGGATCTGCCTGGTGTGCGTTACCACATCATCCGCGGCAAGCTGGACGCCCAGGGCGTCAACGGCCGGAAGCAGGCTCGTTCCAGGTACGGCACCAAGAGACCCAAGGCTGCCAAGAAGAAGTAAGTTTTCGACGGCAGACCCATCTGCCCTGTCGCTTATATAAGCGGGACAGGACATGAGGACGGAACGCCGCTCCGTCGGCATCGCCGGCGTCGAGCGCTCCCCGCACCCATCGTCCCCCTGCTCGTTTGAGCCTCGGGGCGCAACGGACGTAACTGCGTTCGAGTACCGATGATCCCATTTTTTAATGAAGGAGGGAAGAACGTGCCCAGAAGAGGTAATGTTCCCAAAAGAGAGATCTTGCCCGATCCTGTGTATAACAGCGTTCTGGTGACCAAGCTCATCAACGGTGTTATGCTCGATGGTAAGAAGGGCGTCGCTCAGAAGGTCGTTTATGACGCTTTTGAGATCATTAAGGAGAAGACCGGAAAGGAACCCCTTGAGGCCTTCACCGAAGCTATGAACAACATCATGCCTGCTCTGGAGGTCAAGGCTCGCCGTGTGGGTGGCGCGACTTATCAGGTCCCCATCGACGTCCGGCCCGCCCGCCGTCAGACCCTGGCTCTGCGCTGGCTGGTCGACTACAGCCGCAAGCGCAGCGAGAAGACCATGAAGGAACGCCTGGCCGGCGAGATCATGGATGCGTGCAACAACCTCGGCAACGCTGTCAAGAAGCGCGAGGATATGCACAAGAACGCCGAGGCCAACAAGGCTTTCGCGCATTTCCGCTGGTAATCTCCAGAGGAGCAGACCATGCCCAGAAAGTATTCACGTGAAAAAACGAGAAATATCGGCATAATGGCCCACATTGTCGCCGGCAAGACCACGACTACCGAGCGTATCCTGTTCTACACGGGCGTCAATTACAAGCTCGGTGAGACCCATG
>JAFZOC010000069.1 GCA_017550765.1 Oscillospiraceae bacterium | reverse complement strand
TTTCGGGCCTGCCGCCGATCGCCCTTGTCAGCGGGGCCGGGATGTGCTATGATACGCGAAAGAAGCATGAGCCCGGGTGACGCTGGGACGCGCCGTGGGCGTGTCCGCCGGAGATGTGAGGTGACCCAATGACGATCCTGCGCTATCTGATCGCGGCCCTGATCGGCTATCTGCTGGGCTGCTCCAACATGGCCTATTACATCGCCCGCTCCAAGGGCCTGGACATCCACCAGATCGGCACCGGCAATCCCGGGGCCTCCAACGCCATGATGTCCCTGGGCTGGAAGGTGGGCATCCTGGTGGGCCTGCACGACATCGGCAAAGCCTTCGTCGCCGTGCTGCTGTGCAAGACCCTGTTCCCGGCGCTGCCCTATGCCCCCGTGGCGGCCGGGACGGCCTGCGTGCTGGGCCATCTCTTCCCCTTCTATCTGCGCTTCCGGGGCGGCAAGGGCTTCGCCTCCACCTATGGGATGATCCTGGGACTGGACTGGCGGGTGGCGCTGATCCTGGGGGTGCTCATCATCCTGGTGGTGCTGCTCACCGACTACATCGTGGCGGGCACGGTGACCGCCGTGGTGGGCTATCCGATCTACTGCCTCTGCACCCGCCAGCTCGTTGCCGCCGCGCTGACCGGAGCGGTGGCGGTCGTCATCCTGCTCAAGCACCGGGAGAACTTCACGCGCATCCTCAACGGCACCGAGGTGGGGCTGCGAAAAGCCCACCGGGGCGAGATGCGGGTGGACAGGGAGACGGCGGATCCCGACGCTGGCGTGCCGTCCCAGGACGGAGCGCCTTCGGACAGCGACCCGGCCCGGGAAGAAAACGGGAAAACAGAGAGATAGAGATCCATCCCAAAAGATAGAAACAGACACAGGGCCTGCCATTTCGGCAGGCCCTGTGTCTGCTTTATCTGCTTCGCGTAGCCGCGCGGCGTCCGGCGCCGGCGGTCAGCCGTTGCCCCGGATCAGGGCCTTGTAGAAGTCCACGGCCCCGGGCAGGGAGACGCAGTCGATGTTCTCGTTGAGCCCGTGCATGCCCTTCATCTGCTCCGGGCCGTAGATCACGGGGGAGAAGCGGATGCAGGCGTCGCAGATCTTCTGATAGAAGCGGGCGTCGGTGCCGCCGGTCATGACGTAGGGGCAGGCGGGCAGCCCCGGGAAGACCTGGCCGATCGCCCGCTCCACCAGGGCGTAGGCGTCGCTCTCGATGGACACCGGCGCACAGGCGTCGTTGGCCCAGAGGACCTCCGTCTCCAGGCCGTAGCGCTCTGCCAGGTCCCGGATGACGGCGTTGCTGGCCTCCAGGCCCTGATGGGGGATGTAGCGCAGGTCCAGGGTGAGGCTGGCTTCCTGGGGCAGGACGTTGGGGGCGTCGGAGCCGGACTGCATGGTGAAGGCCACGGTGGTCTTCAGCAGGGCAGCCGCCTGAGGCGAGATCTTGGGCAGGAGGATCTTCAGCAGCGGCTCGAAGAGCCAGAGCTCCCCGAAGAGCAGGCGGAAGTAGAAGGGCCCGTAGGGGGCCAGGGTCCTGAACATGGCCCGGACCTCCGGCTCGAAGGCGACCTTCATGGGCTCGTGCTCCTCTACCCGGCGCACGAAGGCGGCCAGGCGGGCGATGGGGGAGCCCTTGGGCGGGTAGCTGGCGTGGCCGCCGGCGGAGCGGGCGGAGAGGCGCAGAGAGCCACGGCCTTTCTCCAGGATGCCGATCATGGCGTAGCAGCCCTTCACGCCGCCGATGGGCTCCTGGACGATGGCGCCGCCCTCGTCGCAGACCAGATAGGGCCGCACGCCCCGGCGCGAGAGCTCCTCCACCAGTTTGGGGCAGCCGTCGCCGCTGACCTCTTCGGTGCAGGAGGAGCTGAGATACACGTCCTGCTCCGGCACGTAGCCCGCCGCCAGCAGCTCCTCCACGGCCTGGAAGAAGGCCATCACGGAGCACTTGGTGTCCGCGCTGCCCCGGCCCCAGACCTTGCCCCCCTCGACGTCGCCGGAGAAGGGCGGATGGGACCAGTCCCCCTCGGCGGGGACCACGTCCTGGTGGCCCATCAGCACCAGGGGGCGCTCATGGCTCCTGCCCTTCCAGCAGAACAGCAGGTTGCCGTCGATCTCGGTCTTCTCCAGATGCCGGTGGACCAGGGGGAAGAGCCGCTCCAGCTCCCGGTGGAAGCCCAGGAACTTCTCCCGCGGGTCCTCGCCCAGGACGGAGACCGTCTCGATCCGCACCATGCGGGAGAGCTTCTCGGCGTAGGCCCGCTCCCGCTCCGGCTGAGAGCGGGGCGTCCAGGCCGACTTCTTCGCCGGCGTCAGCAGGGCGTGGACCAGCGCGACGAGCAGCAGCGCCAGCGCCAGGCCCAGGACGCCCAGCAGGACGGTCAGCAGGATCTTCATGTCTCCGCCCCCCTCTGCTCCCGCCGGTAGAAGAGATAGGCGATGCCGATCGCCACGGCGCCGCTGGGGATGATCAGGAGGCTGGTGGACCCGGTGAGGGAGGGCGCCAGGATGAACAGCGCCGACATCAGCAGCAGCGGCGCCGCGGCGATGCGGCCGTTCCGGCGGTAATACTTGCAGGCCATGGCCCCGAAGAGGGCGGGCACCACGTTGTCGAAAGCCGGCTGCAGAGCGGGGGACTGGAGGAAGGGCTGCAGCGGGATCAGCAGCATCACGCCCACCGCCAGCACCAGGATCGTCACCAGGGAAGAGGTGGCGATCGACAGGGTGGAGATGATCTCGTTCTCCGCGGTGCCGGACTTGGCGCCCACGATGTCCCGGGCGTTCACGGCGCAGGGGATCTTCATGTTGATGAGGTTGCCGGTGATGAAGGCCAGGTAGGTGCCGCCGGCCCCCAGCATGGGCACATAGATCAGATACTCGGCCACGCAGCTGACGAAGTAGACCAGACCGATCCCGGCGAAGCCCTTGGCGAAGGCGCTCAGGTCGGGCATCGCGCCCAGATAGGCGCCGATGGCGAAGGGCGCGCCGATCAGCATGGCCAGGGTCAGGATGCTGGCCCCCCGGCCCAGCCGGTGGGTGGAGGCCAGGTAGCGCTCATAGAGCGCGCTCTTGTTCTCTTCCTGCATCTCGCTCGCCTCCTCACATCAGTCTGCCCAGGAAGATGGCGCTGGTCATGGCGATCAGCATGCTCCCGGCGATGGAGAAGCTGTCCACCCAGGCCGCGCCTGCCTCCTCCCGGATCTGCAGGAAGGCCCACATGGCGGCCGCGCCCACCAGGGCCACCGCCAGGGGCAGCCAGTTCCCGGCGAAGCGCAGCAGGCCGCCGCCGGAGACGAAGGTGCCGATGTAGCTGCCCAGATAGGCCGAGACCAGGCCGATGAACATGGCCGTCATGGCCAGGTCCCCGAAGCCCGCCAGGGCCGACTTCTTCTTCTCGCTGTCCCCGCCGCCGGCGCCCAGCCTGCGGGTGTAGCTCTTGCAGGAGAAGATGCTGAAGACCATGCCCCAGATGATGCACACGCTCATCAGCAGGGCGATCGTGGCGAAGGCCCGGGGGGTCATCTGGGAGGCGGAGAGCCCCGGGATGCCCGCGGCCTCGGCCGCCGCCTCCGCCACCTGGGTCTCATAGTGCAGCGCGCCGATCACGCTCAGCCGCAGCCAGGGCCAGGGGGTCCCCAGACTGCCCGAGAGCGCGATGACCCCCAGCAGGATGCCCACGCTGGGCAGCACCGCGAAGGTGGCACTGGCCACGATGGTGCGCTTCATCTTCGTCACGTCCATGCCGATGGCCACCCCCGCCCGATAGGCGCGCAGGGCGAAGATCACGCAGAACAGAGCGACCACCAGCACGATGCTCCCGCAGATGAGATAGATCGGGAGGCTGTTCAAACGGGATAAGAGCTCCACAGGCTCACCTCTCTTCCTTTTGATAGATAAAGTATACGCCGGATCGGCCGGATCTGCAACAGGAGATCGCGCCGGCGCGGGGCTGTTCTGACGTGTCAAAACAAATTATGAAATATTTCAAAAATAGATAAAAACCTATTGACACACTCGCGGGATCGTGGTATGGTAAGGCCACCACGAAAGAGGAGGCGCGAAAGATGGCGCAGATCCTGAGACCGCAGCGGGAAGAGCTGGGAACGATATGGGAGAGGGCACATCCGGGAGACTGCGTCCAGGTCGACGCGCTCTCCTCGGTATTCGACAGCGTGGAGGAGGTCCTGGCCTTCGCCGCGCGGCTCGACGCCGCGCAAGTGGGCTTCCGCAGCCTGGCGGAGGGCGTGGACACCACCGGCGGGCAGGGAGATCTGTTCTTCCGGCTCTGCGCCGGACTGGGGGCTCTGGGCCCCGCGCCGGAGCGGCGGCGGGCCGGGATCGAGAAGGCGAAGGAAGAGGGGCGGTACAAGGGCCGCAAGCCCATCCAGGTGGACGGGGCGCTCTTCGACGCCATCACAGCGCGATGGGAGGCCGGCGAGATCAGCGCCAGAGAGACCATGCGCCAGCTGGAGCTCAAGCCCAACACCTTCTATCGGCGCGTCAAGGAAAGGAAGGAAGATAAAATGAAAGAGATCAAAGAGGCCGGGCGGGAGATCCGCAGCGAACTGAGAGAAGAGGCCCGCAAGAGCCGCGAGGAGCTGAGCGCTCTGCGGCGCCAGGTCCGGGAAGAGGCGCGGGAGGTCAAGAAGGCCGCCGGAGAGCGGCTGGACGCCCATGAGGTGGAGCGGGAGATCCGCCGCAGCCGCGCCCAGGCCGAGGCCGAGCGCCACGACGAGGTCCGTCAGATGCACAGGACCGTGGCGGAAGAGGCCCGGGCCATGAAAGAGCTCCTGGAGGAGACGCGGCAGGACGGCTGACCCGGTCTGACCGGTGCGGACATGATCGCGCAGACCGCGCAGGAAGAGAGCCCCGCACGCCGAAACGGCGTACGGGGCTCAAGGTGTCGACATAGTGTCGACACCTTGAGAGGCAAAAATGGGAACTTCCGAAAAAGTTCCC
>JAFZOC010000068.1 GCA_017550765.1 Oscillospiraceae bacterium | reverse complement strand
GCTGGTGGTCGCGGCGATGCTCTGCCGGTCCTCGGAGCTCTTCCGGGGGAAGACCGCGGCGGTCGCCTGGGCAGTGGTCGCCGGCTTCTGGGGTCTGGCCTTCGGGCCGCTGATGTACATCCCCTATTTCTGCATCATGGGCGGCTGGAAGGGCTATCTCGCCATGTGGATCGCGGGCATCCCCTTCGATCTGGTCCACTGCGCGGGCAACTTCGCGGCGACCCTGGTGCTGTATCTGCCGCTGTACAGGGTCCTGTGCCTGGTGGCGGGAGACCCTCCTGCGCAGCATCCGCGCCCCGCGGCGGATACGGTCGGCAGCGCGGACGAGAGCGCGGCCGGCGACACAGGCACGACCGCAGCGCCCGGCGCGGACACCGGGCCCGGTCAAGACGACTGACAGCAAAACGGACGGCGAGAGGAGCGATCCTCTCGCCGTTTTGTCGCGCGAGCCCGCAGCAGGGGCAGATCTTCCGCTCGACAGGGGCGGCGGGATGTGCTATGATGCGGCTGTGAAAGAGATCTTGGCGCGGGACGCCCGCGCCGGACAGGATGTCCCCATGTTCTGTGGAAAATGCGGCGCGGAGGTCCCGGCGGGCTCCCGCTTCTGCAACATCTGCGGCGCGCCGCTCGCGTCCGCCGCCCCATCCCCGGCCGCCTCGGCCCCGTCCGCTCCCGCCGTCACGCCTCCCCGGGACGCGACGGGCTTCCGCGCCCCCGCCCCGGCTCCGGGCACCGCGGTCTACTCCGACACCTTCGTGCTGGACGTCACCGTCACGCCCCAGCAGCTCCAGCGGGGCGAGAACGTCCCGCTCCGGCATCCCGCCCTATCGCCCGGCGCCTCCTTCCGGCTGGATCCCGCCACCATGCAGGACGACAGCTTCCTGGTCATGTCCCCTGCGGGGACGGGCTTTCACCAGAACTTCGGCGTGCGTCTGCACGTGAGCCCCTCCGGCGTCCACGAGGCGAGGCCGGACCCCCTGGTGCTGGACTATGCCGTCACCGCGCAGCAGATCCGCGACCGCATGCGCGTCGCCATCAAGCACGCGCGGCTGCCCCGTCTCGCCTATGTGACGCTGTAGCCGGGCCTGACCGACGGCGACCTGCTGGTGGTCTCCGCCCGGGCGGAGGGGGAGCGCTTCGACGACTTCTATGTGCGCCTGCGGGTGGTCCCCGGCGCGATCCCCGCCGGCCCCTCCGCTCAGGCGGCCGCCCCCGCTGACCCGGGGAGACGCGGCGGACGCCTGAAAAGACACAGACAGGACAGCAGAAGGGAGCGCCCCGAGAGAGGCGCTCCCTTCCGAGACTGTCAAAAAACCTCGCTGTAGCGTCAGATGACAGAGCAGCGGGGGAGCTCGAGGGGGCAAGGCCCCTTGCTCGCCTTGCCGCTTTGCCATTCCCGGGCCTGCTTCGCCACAGCCCGCCAATGGCGCGGCTGCGGAAACTGTGCTTTGTCTTCCTCTGCCACCGGCAGCGGCAAAGCGCAGTTCTCGAGCACGATAGCCCGCCGCTTCGAAAAGCCTTGAAGATCCAGGCTTTTCGAAAACAGCATTTTGTGCTCGGCCAAAATGCTCGGCGGGGAAGCGCGGTCAAAAAAGCCCCCACGGGGACTTTTTTGACAAGCTGAGAAGGGAGCGCCCCGAGAGAGGCGCTCCCTTC
>JAFZOC010000004.1 GCA_017550765.1 Oscillospiraceae bacterium | reverse complement strand
TGACGCCGCATGAAGGAATGAAGTCGCTGCGCTGATGAAGACGCTGCGCGAATGAAGGAATGGCGCGTCCCTCGTTCCCTCATCCCTTCATTCCCTCGTTCCCTCATCCCTTCATTCCTTCATTTCTTCATTTCTTCATCCCTATATGCCCGTGGAGCCGAAGCCGCCGCGGCTCTCGTCCCGGAGATGCTCCACCGTCTCGAACTCGAGCTCCGGCTGCTTCTCCACGATCCGGAACTGGCAGATCCTGTCGTTCTTGCGGATCTGCGTGTCCCGCATGGCCAGCACGGGCAGGCGCCACTCGTCCTCCTCCCCGGAGTAGGCGTTGTCGATCACGCCAAAGCTGTTCGCCACCAGGACGCCGAAGTTCTTGAAGGTGCTGCTGCGGGGAGCCACATGGGCCTCATAGCCCTCCGGCAGGATCATCCCCACGCCCAGGCGCAGATAGCGGAAGTCCCCCGCCCGCAGCTCCACGTCCTCCGCGGCCCGCAGGTCGATCCAGTCCCCCTGGGCGATCTTCTCCAGCGGCCGGAGCCCTTCCACGAAGTATTTTACCAAGATCTTCATCCTTTTCCCCCATTTCCCCCGGCTCATCCCCCGAATTTCGTCTCCCGGCGCCCACTTGCGCTGTTTTTCGCTTGACGGCGGGGGAAAAGCCGTGTATCATCGAACCATAGGATCGGGTCTATCTTATCACAGCAAGGAGGAAGTTTCCATGCCAAAATTTGAAGATCTCCATTTTCCGTCCAGCACCGGCAAGAACACGATCTACGCCCGCAAGTGCATCCCCGACGGGACGCCCCGGGCCGTGGTGCAGATCGAGCACGGCATCGCCGAGCATATCGACCGCTACGCCCCCTTCATGGAGTTCCTGGCGAACAACGGCATCGTCGCCGTGGGCGACGACCACCTGGGCCACGGCAAGACCATCGCGAGCCCTGAGGAGCAGGGCATCTTCGCCGAGGAGCATGGCTGGGACCGGGTGATCGACGACGTGGACCGGCTGCGGGAGCTGATGCGCCGGGAGTATCCGGATCTGCCCTACATTTTCTTCGGCCACAGCATGGGCAGCTTCATCGTGCGCACCTACATCATCCGCTGGCCCGGCCGCTACGACGCCGCCATCATCAGCGGCACCGGCCATCAGGGCAAAGCCCTGGTCCTGGGCGGCTACACCGTCGCGAACTTGCTCACCCGCCTCAAAGGCCCCGCCGCTGACGGCAAGCTCCTCAACGACATGGCCTTCGGCAAGTACTGCGACAAGATCGACGAGCCCCGTACCACCTTCGACTGGCTCAGCCGGGACCCCGAGACCGTGGACAAGTACATCGCCGATCCCCTCTGCGGCTTCGTGGCCAAGATCAGCCTCTATCGCGACATGATGGAGGGCGTCAAGTTCGTCACGGACCAGCGCAACATCGACAAGATGAACAAGGAAGCCCCCGTCTACTTCATGTCCGGCGACATGGACCCCGTGGGCGACTACGGCGCGGGCGTGGAGAAGGCCTATCACGCCTTCTGCGACGCCGGGCTCAAGGACGTGAGCATGAAGCTCTACCCCGGCGGTCGCCACGAGATGCTCAACGAGACCGTCCGGGAGGACGTGATGAAGGACATCCTGGCCTGGATCGACGAGAAACTGCAGAAGATCGGCTGAACGCTCACGGACTGCTCCCGTTGCCTGACCGCGCTCGCGGTCGATCTCCGGACCGCTCACAGGAAGGCGCCCCACAGGGGGCGCCCTCTTCATACCTGTCAAGCGTTCCGCGCGCCTGCCCCGACAGACCGTGCTCCGCCACTGACACGCACGCAAAAACACCGCTGTCATACGACAGCGGTGTTTCTGTTCTAAGAGAGGGGATCAGTCCTCAGCTTCGGGGACATTGCCGGTGGCGGTGCCGTCCGCGGAGACCTCATAGACCAGGGCGTCGGCCTCGGCCTCGGCCTCGGCGGGCTCCTCCACGGGGGCCTTCGCCACAGGGGCGGGAGCGGACAGCGCGCGGATGGACAGGGAGATCTTGTGCTTCTCCTCGTCGAT
>JAFZOC010000067.1 GCA_017550765.1 Oscillospiraceae bacterium | reverse complement strand
GTTGCGGTACATCATCATGAAGATCAGGACGATGGCCATCATGGCGACCATGCCGACGATGTTGTTGAGGTGGAAGAACAGGGGGATGAAGGGGAAGGCCACGGCGGACACGAAGGTGCCCACCAGGATGTAGGGCATGCGCTTGCCGATGGGGGTCCTGGTCTTGTCGGAGAGGTTGCCGAAGATCGGCAGCAGGATCAGAGCGGCCAGGTTGTCGCAGGCCATGATGATGCCCACGATCCACTGCACGTTCAGGATCTTGTCAGGGTCGCTGGCCTTCAGCTCCGCGGAGGTCATGTTATAGAAGCTGCGGGCGAAGATATCGGTCAGGAACGTGGGGCACCAGGAGTCGTACACCTGCCAGAGGAGCAGGATGCCGAAGAAGGCGAAGCCGATGAGCGCGGTGCGCTTGTAGTTGAGCTTCAGCCCGCCGTTGGGCGCGGTCGTGTCCATAGAAGGATCCTCCCTTTTTCTAGATGTCGCGTGTGCGCGGGATATGCTTGCCCCTATCTTAGCGCAGTTTTCGCCCCTTGTAAATGAAAACTTCGGAGACGGGCGAAAAGCCGTCTCCGAAGGGTGGGGGCAAGGCGCGGGGGTGAAGGGGCGGCGTGCGGCGCCGGGGGCGCGCCTCCCGGTCCCGCCGTAGGGGCGGGGCTCGTCCCCGCCCGCCGTTCCCTTGTGCTTCCCCCCGGCGGGGGAAGCACCCCCAGTGCGCACACTGGGGGGATGAGGGAGAGCCTTGCAAAAACGCTCAGCGCATGGCGTGGCGGCGACCTTCTCCCTCACCTGTCAGCTCCGCTGACATCCTCCCCCGCTGGGGGAGGAACAGCTCAGCCCTCGGCGGGGCGCGTCAGTAGCTCTTTCGCCTGCCGCAGTGGGTGCAGATCTTGGTGAAGCGGCCCTCGAATGTCCCGCCGCAGAACTCGCAGATGCCCTGCTTGCGGCGATCTGCGCGGATCTGCTGTTCCTCTGCCTTGTCGCGGTACTCCACCTGGGCGTTGGGGAAGACGCTGGCGTCCGGCATGCCCTTGTGACGGGGGAAGGAGATCTTGCGCAGGCCGGTACAATAACTGAAGACACCACTATCCAGACTCTTCACCGCATCGGGGATCCGGATGCTCTGCAGGCCGGTGCAGCTGGAGAATGCGAAGACTTTGATCTCCTTCACACCATTTGGGAGCGGGATCTTCTGCAGACTGGCACAGCCCGAGAACGCGCCCCACCCGATCTCCTGTAGACTGTCGGGGAGGCGGATCTGCTCCAGCCGATGGCAGTCAGAGAAAGCACGATCCTCGATCTCGGTCACGCCATCGGGCAGTGTCACCGAGCGGATCCCCTTCAGACCCGCGAAGGCACCGTTCCCGACCGCGACGACGCCGGCGGGGACGACCACGTCCGCATCGTTGCCGCGGTAGGCCTTCAGCACGTTGCCCACGATCTCAAAGTCTCGGGCCGCCGGGGCGGCGGAGCGGGCGGGCGTGGCTGCGCGGGGAGCGCTGCCGTCGCCCTGCGCCATGCGCCGGACCTCCTCCAGGGTATAGCGGCAGCCGCAGTCCTCGCAGACATAACGGTCCGCGGAGAATTTGGTGATGCGGCTCCCGCCGCAGATGTCGCATACGATCATGGCGATCTCGCTCCTTTTCTCGATTTCACGGGGGGATGGGGGCGGCCGGGCCGCGCCCCGGCGCCGGGAGGCCCCGCGTCCGCGTCCGCGGTGGATCAGCCTTTCTTATCGCATTCGGGCATCAGCTCGGCCGCGATCACCTGCAGCATCTCGTCCAGCTTGTCGGCGTCCTCGGGGGAGAAGCGCTCCCGCATGCGCTGGACCACCGTGCGCTCATAGGAGGTGAGCAGGTCCATATACAGATAGTATTTCTCCGACAACACTAAGTGATATTCCCGGCGGTCCACCTGGGAGTTCTGCCGCTCCAGATAGCCTTTGCGGATGAGGCTGTTCACCTTATAGGTGGCGTTGGACTGGGAGATGTTCAGGAAGTCCGCGAACTGACTGACCGTGGGCTGCCCCAGCATCTTGATGATCTCCAGGGAGAAGGCCTCCATGGCCGAGAGCGACCCGTCCCGCTCCCGGACCAGTTCGAAGACCTTGGTGTAGAAACGCAGCTTGAACTTATCGTATACCTCGATGAAACTGTCTTCCAGCATGACGATCCTCCTCTCCTTGCGCGTCGCGAGAGGCGCGTCCGACCGAACTTGGTCGCTTTTCATTATGCACCCCTTTTCCCGGTTTGTAAATAAAAAACAACGAATTTTTTAAGGATCTTTTCGTGTCCAAACTGTGAATTTTTGGAGCGGCTCTCTTCGCTGCCCTTGACAAGGACGGAGGGAAGTGCTATATTAGCACTCGAAGACGGAGAGTGCCAACAGTCGGAGCGCGAGAGTGCTAAAAGGGTGGACGCCGTGACGATCAGTGAACGAAAAAAGAAGATCCTGGCCGCGGTGGTAGAGGAATACATCCGCACCGCCGAGCCCGTGGGCAGCAAGGCCATCGCCCAGAGCGGCGAGCTGCGCTGCTCCTCCGCCACGATCCGCAACGAGCTGGCGGAGCTGGTGGCCATGGGCTATCTGGAGCAGCCCCACACCTCCGCCGGACGGGTCCCCACCGCCATGGGCTACCGCATGTACGTCAACGAGCTCATGGCCCGGCAGAAGCTCTCCCTGGAGGAGACCGAAGCCCTGGAGCGCCGCCTGGAGGCGAAGATCCGGGAGCTGGACGACACCATCCACGACGTGAGCCGCCTGGCCTCCCAGCTGACGGATCTGCCCGCGCTGGCGCTGACCGCCCCCGCGACCGTCACCGTCAAGCGCGTGGATCTGATCTATGTGGACGCCAACGACTTCATCATCGTGCTGATGCTCTCCAACAACAGCGTCAAGAGCAAGCTGGTGCATCTGCCGGCCTCTGTGGACCAGGACCTGGTCCAGCGCCTGGCCGCCCTCTTCAACGCCAACTTCACCGGCGTTGCGGAGGCGGACATCAGCCCTGCGCGCATCCACGCCGCCGAGCGCGCCGCGGACGACAGTCTGGGCCTCACGGCGGTGATCTCCTCCTTCGTGCTGGAGACCCTGTCGGTGGACAGCGCCCCCACCGCCTTCGTCTCCGGCGAGAACCGGCTCCTGAGCCAGCCGGAGTTCCGGGATCCTGACAAGGCCCACCGGCTCATGAGCTACCTCTCCGGCGGCGGCTACGTCCTGCCCTCCGCCGAGAGCATGGGCGGCACCGGGGAGATCCGGGTGCTGATCGGACCGGAGAACGTGGCCGAGGAGCTGAAGGACTCCAGCGTGGTCATCGCCAGCTATGACGCCGGCGACGACACCCGGGGCCTGATCGGCGTGGTCGGCCCCACCCGCATGGACTACTCCGCCGTGGCCGCGAAGCTCAGCTTCCTGGCCGCGGGCCTCAGCCGCCGTCTGGGCGGCGGGGACGCGCCGCCGGAGGGCATGCACGACAAATTGATGATCAAGGGCCCCAGAGACCCGTGACCGCCCCGGACCGTGGGACACGGTCCACCCCCGCCAGCGCGGCGGGAGATCATGACCGTCAGGGAGATCGGATAAGGCATGAACGAAGAGAAGGAAGAAAAGAAAGAGACCGCGCCTCAGACCGAGGCGCCGGAGACCGCAGCGGCGGACGGAGCCCCCAAGGCCGAGACGCCCGCGGAGAAAAAGCCGGAGAAGAAGGATAAACGGTCCGCCAAGAAGAAGGACGAGGAGCGCATCGCCGCTCTGGAGACGGAGAAGGCCGCCCTCAACGACAAGTTCCTGCGCATCTGCGCCGAGTACGACAACTTCCGGCGCCGCAGCCAGCGGGAGCGGGAGGCCCTCTACGGCGACATCCGCGCCGACGTGGTGCAGAAGTTCCTGCCCGTGTACGACGACCTGGAGCGGGCGCTGAAACAGGGCACCGAGGACGAGGCCTACCGCCGGGGCGTGGAGATGATCATGAGCAAGTTCGTCAAGACTCTGGACGCCCTGGGCGTCAAGAAGATCGAGAGCCTGGGCCAGACCTTCGACCCGAAGCTGCACAACGCCGTCATGCACGTGGACGACGAGAGCCAGGGCGAGAACGTCATCGTGGACGTGTTCCAGGAGGGCTTCATGCTGGGCGACAAGGTGATCCGCTTCGCCATGGTGAAAGTCGCCAACTGAGCGCGGGACACCGGACAGGATATAAAACGGCCGCGCGCCGTTCTATATAGGATAGCGTCGAAAAAATTTGCGATATATAGGAGGATACGACAATGGATAAAATGGATAAGATCATCGGTATCGACCTGGGCACCACCAACAGCTGTGTCGCCGTTCTGGAGGGCGGCGAGCCCGTGGTCATCGCCAACGCCGAGGGCGCCCGCACCACCCCGTCCGTCGTGGCTTTCGCCAAGACCGGCGAGCGCATGGTGGGCCAGGTGGCCAAGCGCCAGGCCATCACCAACCCCGACCGCACCATCTCCTCCATCAAGCGCGAGATGGGCTCCGCCTACCGGGTCACCGTGGACGGCAAGGCCTACACGCCCCAGGAGATCTCCGCCATGGTCCTGGCCAAGCTGAAGGCCGACGCCGAGGCTTACCTGGGCACCACCGTGACCCGCGCGGTCATCACCGTCCCCGCCTACTTCACCGACGCCCAGCG
>JAFZOC010000066.1 GCA_017550765.1 Oscillospiraceae bacterium | reverse complement strand
CGCAGGCGGGGGAAGTTGTCCTCCGTCAGACGGACCTGCTCGGGCAGGACGACGGTCTCCGGCGCCTCCCCGCTCCGCCAGACGCTGCCGTCGGCGAAGGCGGCCTTCTCGCAGAAGATCTCCACCCGGGCGGCCATGTCTGTGTTCAGGGGGAACTGCTTTTCCATCGGCAGGCGATGCTCCTCCGCGTCCCGGGTCTCCGCAGGGATCGAAAGGTTCTGATAGGCGTAGCGCAGGGTGACGATCTCGTCGCCGGTGTCGTCCAGGACCCGGAAGCGGAAGAAGACCGAGCGCAGGCCCTTGCCGCTCTGGTCCCAGGCCACCAGGGAGAGCTTGTCCTGCTCGTTCACGCTGTGGATGATCACGTCCTCGATCCACACGGGGCAGTCCGGCTGCCAGAGCCCGTAGCGATAGCTGTGCTTGACGTCGGACTGGACGCCCAGGGGAGACGGGGGCAGCTCCAGCGGCGCCTGCGCGGCGCGAAGGGCCTCCTGCGCGGGCGGGGCCGCCGGGGCGGCGACGGTCTCGATGTTGGCGTACTGCCGCTTGTAGTAGTCGTACAGGGAGCGGCTGCGGCCGCTCTGGGCGTCGCTGATGGCGCTGTCGATCTGGCCGGCGGTGAAGATGTCCAGGGGCGCGTCCATGAACGCGCCGCAGGCGCCGCAGCGGTAGCCGTCCTGGTCCTTGCCGATGAGACCGGCCGCCGTGCCCACCGGCCCGAAGACCACGGCGCCCGCCACGGCCTTGCCGGCGCTGAAACTCTTGTGCTGCTTGTCGGGGTGCAGCGAAGTGCTGCCGCAGAACTTGCAACGCACGCTCAGGACCTCCTCTCTCCGACCAGGGCGTACCAGTAGTAGTCCGTCCCGTCGTGCCGATACTCCTTGGAGAACGCCCCGGCCTTCTCCAACTGACCGATGTTCCATCCGGCGTCGAACTCGCTCATCCCCAGGGCGGGGGCGAAGCGCGGATCCAGGGCGAGCGTCTCCCGCTCCTCTTCGATCAGGCGGATCACGTCCGCCTTGGACAGGGGCTCGCCCTCGCGCTGCATCAGATGGACGATCAGACGGGCGTTGGCCGCCTCTTCCTCGTTCCCGGACCAGGTCTTCCGGATCTCGCGCTCGATCGCGTCAGGGGTCCAGGTCATGTCCTCCGTGAGCGGGCAGATCAGACTGTATGCGCCGTCCTCCTCGCGGACGATGCCCTCCTGCACGAGCCCGGTCAGGAGCTTGTCGAAGCTCTCGTCGTCCAGGGCGGCCAGCTCGTCGCACCAGACCCGCAGCCGCTCCCGGGGCAGATCGCCCTCGTCCTCCAGGATCGCGGCCAGCAGCTGGCCGTTGGGGGACACGGCGGACTCCAGAGCCAGCAGGACGGCGTCCTCACGGGCGGCGCGCTCTTTGTGCCAGCTGTTCTTCTTCTGGGACAGGGCGGCGCGTTTCTGCCTGCGCTGGTCCAGCAGCGCGCTGCAGCCCTCCATCTCGCCCATGAGCTTGTAGCCCTCGATGATCCCCTGCTGGGTGTTGGAGATGGTGGCGATCAGGCGGGAGTTCCGGACCACCACTTCCCGCAGCTGCTCATCCGTGTCGTTCCTGTGGGCGATCATGGCGGTCTCTTTCACGGTCTGCTTGAGGGACTGCAAACTGCTCTCGATCGACATAGGCATCCTCCTCTTTCTCGTGTTCGTCAGCCCCGCCTGCCGGGACGTGCGCGCGGGGGCTCTTTTGGTCAGTATAGCACCCGGGGGCGACCCGGCGCAAGAGAAAAGCGCGGCAGCAAACGAAAAAGGGGATATCTGTAGAAAAAAACCGACAGCCCCCACATCGTGGGGTCTTTCAAGGTGTCGACACTTTGCCGACACCTTGAAAGACAAAAATGGGAACTTCCGAAAAAGTTCCCATTTTTGCGTATATCGAACGTGGAGGGGG
>JAFZOC010000065.1 GCA_017550765.1 Oscillospiraceae bacterium | reverse complement strand
CCTCCAGCCGGTCGCTGTGGTGACCGCCGGAGTTCTTGATGGATCCGTCCAGACAGTAGGTGTCGAAGAAGTTCTGGGGGTCGCCCAGACCGGCGTTGACGTTGGCGCTGACCCAGATGTCCCAGGCCGTGGGATCCTTGCGGATGGAGTTGTGGTCCTTGGTGCAGTTGATCTGCACGTCGATGCCGATCTCCTTCAGCGTGGCCTGCGCGGACTCGGCCAGCAGGGGCAGCTCCTGGCGGGACGGATAGGTCAGCCAGCGTACGGTCAGCTTGACGCCGTCCTTCTCGCGGATGCCGTCGCCGTCGGCGTCGACCCAGCCGGCGGCCTCCAGCACGGCCTTGGCCTGCTCGGGATCAAAGGATACGGTCTTGACGCCCTGGCTGAAGGCGAAGCTGTCGGGGAAGGCGCCGGTCGCGGTGTAGCCGTAGCCGTTGAGCAGCACGTCGACGAAGCCCTGTTTGTTGATGCCCAGGGCGATCGCCTTGCGGACCGCGGGATCGTTCATGATCGAATAGCCCGGGTTCTCCTCGTGGAGGTTCACCATGCCCCAGAAGCAGCGGCTGGTCTGGATGCTGGTGAATCTATAGTTATCGTTCTCAAAGATCGGATAGCTGGCGTAGGCCATGCCGTAGGCGGCGTTGATCTCGCCGGACTGGAGGGCGAGGGCCAGCGTGTCGCCGTCGGAGATCGTGCGGACGGTGATCTCGTCGATCTTGACCTCGCCGTCCCAGTAGTTGACGTTCTTCACCAGGCTCACATGGTCGTCGGTGACGACCTCGGTCGCCACATAGGGGCCGGTGCCGACCACGCAGCCGTCCGCGGGGATGCCGACTTCCATGTCGATGATGCAGCCGTAGGCCTCGGAGAGGTAGTTCATCAGGATGGGGTTGGGTTCGGAGGTGACGATGGTCAGCTTCTGGCCGTCGGCCTCCATGGAGGCGATCTTCAGGTTGCCGGCGGCGCGCTCGTGGACCTCGATCAGGTGCTCAAGGCAGGCCTTGACCGCGGCGGCGTCGCACTTCCTGCCGTTGGAGAAGCAGACCGCGTCTTTGATCACGATCTCCCAGGTGTTCTCGTCGATATTGACGGCGCTCTCCGCCAGCCAGGGCTGCAGCGTGCCGTCGTCCGCGATCTTCATCAGCGTCTCGCCCACACCGTAGCGGATGCAGGGCCAGCCGGAGTAGGCCTCGTGGGGATCGATCGTCGGCTCCTCGTTCTCTGCGTTGAAGGTGGTATCGCCGAAGACAAAGGTCTTCTTCGCGCCGGAGGCGGCGGGGGCGTCGGAACTGCCGCCGCAGCCGGCCAGGATGCCGACGGAGAGGCAGAGCGCCAGAAGGACAGCCAGGATCTTTTTCATTGTCATCGTTTCCTTTCTGCAATATATCTATAACATATCGTATAGATCTCAGTTCAGCGGGCGCGGGAGTTCTTGGGGTCCATGTAGTCGCGCACGGTGTCGCCCAGGAGGTTGAAGACCACGACCGTCAGGAAGATCGCGAAGCCGGGAGAGAGCACGAGCCAGGGATATGTCTGCAGCATGCTGCGTCCGCCGCTCATCATGTTGCCCCACTCCGCCATGGGCGGCTGGGCGCCGAGGCCCAGGAAGCTCAGGCCTGCCAGCTCCATCATCATGGTGCCGATGTCCAGCATGGCTGTGACCAGGATCGGGCCCAGGATATTCGGCAGGACATGCCGCAGGATCATCTGCGCGGAACTGTCGCCGGACATCCGCGCTGCGGCCATAAAGTCGCTGCTCTTCAGCGCCAGCGTCTGACTGCGGGCCACGCGCGCGTATTTCGGCCAGCTGATGACCGCCAGCGCCAGCACCGCGTTGCTGACGCCGCCTCCCAGCAGCGCCGCGATCGCGAGGGCGAAGACCAGGCCCGGGAAGGCCAGGCACACGTCCGAAACGCGCATCACGACCGAGTCCAGCGCGCCGCCGTAGTAGCCGCAGAGCGTGCCGACGACAGTGCCGAAGACCGAGATCGCGCCCACGAGCGCCAGCGTCGCGAAGATGCTGGTCTGCGCGCCCACGAGCACACGCGAGAACATGTCGCGCCCGTACTGGTCCGTCCCCATCCAGTGTTCGCTGGACGGCGGGAGCTTCGCCTGGCTCAGGTCCTGGGCATAGGGATCGTATGGGGCGAGCTGGCGGGAGAACAGGGTCACGAGCAGGAGCAGCGCGACCAGGGCCAGAAAGAAGATCAGTCGCCCTCTGATCCTGTTCTTTTTGACTTTTTGGATCCGGACCGTGACCGTCTCGTTCATTGCTCTATCCCTCCCAGTCGGATCCTCGGATCCAGGAAACGATAGCTCAGGTCGGTGATCAGATTGACCAGCACGTAGATGATGGCCATCCACATCACATAGGCCTGGATGATCGGGTAGTCGCGCATGTTGATGGCGTCCACCGCCATCTTGCCCACGCCGTCCCACATGAAGATCGACTCGACGATGGCCGTGCCGCCGAGCAGCGAGCCGATAGACAGCGTCAGCAGCGTGATGATCGTCACGAGCGAGGCCTTCATGACGCTCTTCATCATCGTCGTCGAGAACTTCACGCCTCTGGCCTTGGCGCCCAGCACATAGTCCTTGCTCAGCTCATCCAGGACCGTGGCGCGCACCTGGCGCAGATACTTGGCCGACATGGCGATCGCCAGCGTCAGGGCGGGCAGCGCCACGCTCTGCAGGCTGACGCCCTTGGAGATGACAGGGAACCAGTCCAGCTTGATCGCGAAGAGGTACATCAGCAGCAGGGAGACAAAGAAGTTCGGCAGGGAGTTGCCGATAAAGCTCGCCGTGCGGATGAGCAGATCCGCCGCCCTGTTCTGCTTGACGGCCGCCCAGATCCCCAGGGGGATCGAGATGATCACCGTCAGCAGGATGGAGACGACCGTCAGCAGCAGCGTCGCCGGCAGCTTGGAGACGAAGGTCGAGAACACCGGCTTGTTGGAGACGTAGGAGGTCCCCATATCGCCGCGGAGAAGGCCCCCGAGCCAGCTGAGATACTGCACGACAAAGGGCTTGTCCAGGCCCAGTTCTTCCCTGGCCGCGTCGATCATCTCCTGGGAGACCGTGCCGCTGGTATTCTCCATCTTCTGCTCGACCACGTCGCTGCCCGCGATCCGCATCATCCCATAGGACAGGAACGTGATCGCCAGCAGGATCGGGATCAGCTGCAGCAGACGCCTGAGCGCGTAGTGTTTCATATCGTCACGCCTCGTTTTGCCTCAAAATGAGAAACGGATCATTTGTACGCCGCGATCGTGAAGATCGGGACGGGATTGAAGAACTCGTCGACCTCGGCGTAGATGCGCCCGTACACGCCCACATCCACCATGATACGCTCGAAACCGGCTTCGATGAGCAGCTGCACGTCCCACTGGGGGCGCGGCCCGTGATAGGCGCCGACCTCCATGGTGATGGCGTCGTTCTCCGCTCTCATATAGTCCGGCACCAGCTTGTGGGCATGGTCCTCCGGCAGCTCGTGCTCCTCCTCGTCCTCCAGCGCGGCGCTGTAATCCGCGTCGAAATCGATGAGCACGCCGCCCGGCTTCAGGAGCTTGTACCATTCGCGGTATGCCTTGGCGACGTGCGGCAGGGTCCAGGTCAGGTTGCGCGTCACCAGCGCGTCGAAGCTCTCCGGCTCGAACGCCGGCTCTTCCGCGTCCATGATCAGGAACTCGGCGTCCAGTCCCAGCACGTCGGCCATATGTTCGGCGTGCTCGATCATGTCCGGCGTCAGGTCGATGCCGGTGGTCTCATGTCCCTCGGCGGCGAGCAGGCAGGCAAAGAAGCCCGTGCCGGTGCCAATGTCCAGGATGCGCAGGGGCTTTCCCTGCGGCAGATACTTTCTGAATTCCGCGAGCCAGCGCTCCCGCTTCTCGCTGTCGTATTCGCGCAGACGCTGCGCTTCAAAGGCCTCCGCCCGGTGGGACCAGTAGTGGGCCACGCGATGCTTGATCAGTTCCATGTGCTTATCCTCTCTCTTGCGGTCATCGGTCATCGCTCCCTCAAGCGATCCACTATCCCGTATCCGGCATAGCTGACCATCTGCATTATAACCCTTCGCGCTCCTTTGCGTAAGCCCCCGGGGGGGATATAGATCTGCGCCCAGCGCGGCTCTTCGTCTCCCTCCGCGCCGGCTCTTCGTCTCCCTCCGCGCCGGCTCTCCATCCCCGCCCGGGGCTTGCAAAAAAGGGTCCCGCGTGATACTCTGATGAAAAAGGCCAGGAGCCCTACGCACGGGACATCCTGCGCCGCCCCGGGCGCGCCGCTGTATCGGCGCGTCGCTGGGATATCCTGTCGAAAGGCCCGATGGTGAGCTATGGAGCGCCGAGACACGATCCTTGCGGAAAACAGAGAATACTGGACCGGCCGCGCACCCGGTTATTCCGAGGTCAACAAGCTGGAGCTGGCCACCGCGCAGCGGCAGAGATGGGAAGACTGCCTGCGCGAGGAGCTGGCGCGGCAGTTCCCCGCTCGTCCGCTCGCCGAACTGCAGGTACTGGAGGTCGGCACCGGGCCGGGCTTCTTCGCGATCTTGCTGCGGGAACTGGGCTGCGCCGTGACGGCCATCGACCTCACCCCCGCCATGCTCGCAGAGGCAAAAGAAAACGCCGGCAAACTTGCCGACGAGATCTGTTTTCTGGAGATGGACGCCGAGGCGCTGACCTTCGCGGACGGGAGCTTCGACGCGGTGATCAGCCGCAATCTGACCTGGAACTTGCCCCATCCCGACAAGGCCTATGCCCAGTGGGCGCGCGTTTTGAGACCGGGCGGGCTGCTGCTGGACTTCGACGCCAACTGGTACGCCTATCTCTTCGACGCGGAGGCCCAGGCGGCCTATGACCGGGACCGGGCCAACAGCGCCCAGCAGGGCGTCTGGGACCAGAACGTGGAGGCCGAGGGCGAAGACTTCGACGTGATGGAGGACATCGCCCGCCGCGTGCCGCTCTCCGGCATCCGCCGCCCCGCCTGGGATCTGGAACAGCTCTCCTCCCTCGGTCTGCGAGCCGAGGCCGACGAGCAGGTCTGGCAGCGCGTCTGGTCCGATGAGGAGAAGGTCAGCTTCGCCTCCACGCCGCTGTTCCTGGTGCGGGGGAAGAAACGGCCGTTCCAGGCCCCTTCGCGACCGCCACTAGAAGAGCAGCCGTCAGGCGCGCATCCGGCCGACAGGACGTCGGTCGATGCGCATGGCGGGATATCGGAAGAGCGCGGGGAAGGTCGTCCTCTGCCCTGCTCTCTGCATCGGTCCCGGCAGATCGGGATCCTGTGACGGAGCGTTCGCGTATGTTGATATCTGAACTGAAAAAAGAAGATCTGAGCGATGCGCTCGTCGATAGGATCCTGTTCGAGGGGCTGGCTGATACCGGTGAAAAGGCAGACTGTATCATCGTCTTGGGCAGTTCAAAGGCCTCTGTATATCGAGTCCCTGTCACTGCGAGAGCTTATCTCTCCGGTCGTGCTGACAAGATGATCCTGTGCGGCGGCAAGATCAGGGCGTTCCCGCAGGGGCCCATGAGCGAGGCGCAGCATATGCGTATCTGCGCGGAGAGCCTTGGTGTGAAGAAAGAGGATATCTTCGTTGATGAGCGCTCCCTGAACACGGTAGAGAACATCCTGCAGGCGATGGTGATACTGCAGCGGAACTTCTCCCTCTCTCGGATCGGCAAAGTGCTCCTTGTCACGACCGCCTATCACATGCGGAGGAGCCTGTGTGTCGCGAGATATCTTTTCCCCGACCACATCGAAGTGATGCCCTGTCCTGCGGATGATACCCATACGAGCAGGAACACTTGGATGGACGACCCAGCCGGCAGGGCACGCGCGCTCAAGGAGGTCCACAAGATCATAGCCTACGTTCGGGAAGGGGTCTTCCCGGATCTCGAGATCCAGCCGGCGGGATCCTGCGGACAGGAAGAAAGCTGACGGAAGGGCGCTCCGATCTCTTCCATCAGCTTTCTTCCCGCTCTGTTCCCGACCCGTTGTTATCACGCTCATCGCGATCGACATCTGGCTGAGCGCCTTGCGGTGTTCCGCCTCCGGACGACCAAGCTCGCGAGCCGCGGTCGATACCATGCCGGCAGCCGGCTCTTTCGCAAGAGCCGGCTGCCGTTTTTTACTGTTTCTCGCAGGCCGCCTTTTTGGAGACAGTCCCTGTCCACATCCGCACTTTCCAAGGATGATCGAAGGCGCGCAGACGAGGATCCGGGGGGGCGGAGCCGGTCCGATCCCGTTAGTAGATGACCACGCCCTGGCCCTTGGCTTTCACGTACTTGGCCAGCAGGGTCACGTCCGCGACGGT
>JAFZOC010000064.1 GCA_017550765.1 Oscillospiraceae bacterium | reverse complement strand
TGAGCAGCATGACCACGGTGTCGTTGTAGCCGGCCTTGGCGATGGCGTCCCGGTCGAAGCCCAGCAGCCTGTCGCCGGCCTTGACCTCGGCGCCCTCTTCCACGAAGGCGGTGAAGCCCTCGCCCTGCATGTTGACGGTGTTGACGCCGATGTGGATCAGCACTTCCATGCCGTCCTTCTCCAGCGTCACGGCGTGCTTGGTGTCGAAGACGGAAGTGACGGTGCCGTCGAAGGGGGCGACCACGATGCCGCTCTCGGGGACGACGCCGATGCCTTCGCCCAGGATGCCGGCGGCGAAGGTCTCATCGGGGATCTCCTCCCGGGCGATGACCTTGCCCTTGCAGGGCTGCAGGATCTCGCCGGCAGCGCAGCGGATGACGGAGGGCAGGGGCTCGGCGGGAGCCTCCTCCACAGGAGCCTCTTTCTTCTCCTCGGGCTTGTCTTCTTTCCAGATGATCCAGGTCAGAGCAAAGGCCACGCCGGAGGCGATCAGCAGCTCCACCAGGTACAGGGGGATGTTGTTCACGGCGGGGATGGCGGGGATGCCGGTGACGCCGTAGACCGGAGCGCCCAGTCCGAACAGAGCGCCGAAGAGCGCGCCCACCGCGCCGCCGGCCATGCCGCAGAGGAAGGGCTTCATGAAGCGGAAGTTGATACCGAAGATGGCCGGCTCGGTGATGCCCAGAGAGGCGGACAGGGAGGAGGGCAGGGCCACGGCCTTGGTCTTCTGGTTGTGGACTTTCAGCGCCACGGCCAAGCAGGCGCCGAACTGGGCGAAGTTGGCGGCGGAGGCGATGGGCATCCAGGTGTTCAGACCGGTCTGGGAGATCATGCCGGCCTCGATGACGTTGTACATGTGGTGCAGGCCCATGACCACGGTCCAGGGGTAGATGGCACCCATGACCAGGGAGCCCAGCAGAGAGCTGGCCAGCCACTTGGCCCCGGCCAGCACCCAGTTCTCCAGGACGGAGAAGATGGGTCCGATGAGGGTGAAGGTGACGAAGGAAGTGATCAGGACGGTGCAGAGCGGGGTCACGAAGAGGTCGATCATCTCGGGGACTTTCTTATGCAGCCACTTCTCTACCGTCGACATGAGAAGGACTGCCAAGATCACCGGGATGACGTGTCCCTGATAGCCCACTTGCTGGACGTTGAAGAAGAACAGCTGCCAGGTCGGGATCTCGCCCGCGGCGTAGTTGCCCACGGTCCAGGCGTTGATCAGGGCGGGGTGGACCATCATCAGACCGATGACGGCGCCCAGGAAGATGTTGCCACCGAAGACGCGGGCGGCGGAGATGGCCACCAGCACGGGCAGCAGGGCGAAGGCGGTGTTGGCCACCAGGTCCAGGAAGGAATACCAGTCAGACTGACCGAAGGCGGGCCAGAACTTGGGGATCGCTTCCACAAGGCCCATCATGAGGCCCGAGGCCACGATCGCGGGAAGGATGGGGACGAACACGTCGCCGGGGGTCTTCAGGATCTTTTTCCACAGGGGCATGCGGGAGGCGGCGGCGGCTTTCACGTCCGCTTTGGAGGCGGCGGTGAGGCCGGTGACGGCGAGGAACTCCTCATAGACCTTGTTGACGGTGCCGGTGCCGATGATCAGCTGGAGCTGACCGTTGGAGTCGAAGAGGCCCTTGACGCCCTCCACTTCCTCCAGTGCCTTGATGTCCAGCTTGCTGTTGTCCGCGATGACGAGACGCAGACGGGTGGCACAGTGTGCCGCACTGATGATGTTCTCTTTTCCGCCCAGATGGGAAAAGATCTCCTCAGCGCATTTGCGGTAGTCGAGTGCCATAGCGCTTCTCCTTTTCCTTTCCTTTTTCCAAATAGCGGCCGCCATGGTGGGCGACCGTTCGGTATACGATCATCTTACAATAAAAACCCTGAAAAGTAAAGGAACAAACCGGCCCCGGGGAGAAAAAGATCGGGGCCGGTTTTGGTGCTTTCTACCAAGATCTCGGGGGGGAGACACCCAGGGGAACGGGCAGGGGAGAGACGGGGATTCAGCTCTCAGGACCGGTCAGGCCCAGCTGCCGGAAGCCCCAGGCCAGGCCCTCTTCCTCCACTGACGGGCAGACCAGGTCGCAGTACTTTCGCAGCGTGGGGCTGCCGCCGGCGATGCACACGCCGGTGCCCACGGTCTGGATCATCTCCAGGTCGTTCATGCTGTCGCCGAAGCCGATCGTGTCCTCCAGAGGGATCGACAGGGCCGCCGCCATGCAGCGCACGCCGCTGCCCTTGTCGAACTTGCGGTTGATGAGCTCGCCGTTGAGGCAGCCCGCGGCCGCCATGTCCTGGACCAGGAAATAGAACTCCTTCTCCAGCGCCTCGATCGCCGGGGCCAGCTGCTCGGCCCGCTCGCAGAGGAACACGATCTTGTACAGAGGCCGGCCGTCGTACTCGCGCATGGGCCGGATGCCCAGATCGTCCTCCAGGGCCTTCCGCCAGCGCAGCAGCTCGCTGTTGCCGCCGGAGACCCGCTCCAGGAACTCGCCCATGCCCTCGTCGCACCAGCTGGCGTCCTTGGCCTCGATGGTGCGCAGGATCCCGGCCTCCTTCAGCAGACGCAGGGCCGTGTCCCGCTGCTCGGTGCTCATGGGGCAGTCGTAGAGGACCTTGTCCCGGTAGAAGACATAGCCGCCGCCGCTGGCCACGGCCCCGTCGAAGCCGTAGGGCAGCAGGGGAGAGAGCATGCCCAGGTTCCGCCCGCTGCAGAGGACCACGATGTGGCCCCGGGCCTGGGCGGCGCGGATGGCCTCCAGCGCGCCGGGAGGCGGCACATTGCTGCCCGGGGAGGTCAGCGTACCGTCGATGTCCAGAAAGATGAGCTTTTTCTTCATGGGAGCGCTTCTCCTTTCTCAAAGTCGCAGAGCAGCCAGCGGAAGCCGCCGGAGGGCAGCAGGACGGCGCGTTTGTCCACCGCCTCGCCCGTGCAGATGTCGATGTAGTCGCCCAGCTCGTTGATGGATACCTGGCGCTGGGTCTCGGCAAAGTTGAAGAGGCCCACCAGCTTCTCCCCCCGGTGATAGCGCCCGATGCCCAGGACGCTGTCGTCGCCGGTGGTGACGATCCAGGTGTCGGCAGAGCCGTCGAAGGCCCGGTGGTCCGTCCGCAGC
>JAFZOC010000003.1 GCA_017550765.1 Oscillospiraceae bacterium | reverse complement strand
CTCTTCTTCCCTGCGCGGATCGACCGTCATGCAGGGTAGAACTTGAAGCCGCACACAGGGCAGTAATAGTAACCGCCGGCAGGCGCGCTGTCGTCTTCGACCCAGATCGTCTCGCATTCGTCAAAGTCGCCCCTTGCGCCGCAGCGGACGCACTCCTGGTAATGACACCACTCTCCGTCGGAGACCCAGCGGTACTGGTGGCCCGCCGGGACGGTCTGGGTATAGGTCATGCCGCAGATGGAGCACTTGAACACATTGGTGCCGTTCTGGGTGCAGCTGCCCGGGATGCTTTGGGCCGGGTCGTAGACCCAGTCGTGGGTATGTCCGTCGCCGCCGTTCGATACTTCCGTCCCGCCGGGCTCCTCGTCCTTCCCGTCGTCGTCCAGCACCCAGCCGAAGCCGCCGTCGTCGATATCGTTCAGGATCACGGGCTCATCGTCCGGATAATCGGGCGTAACGCGCGGGTCAGGCTCGAACTGCATGAGCAGATCCGCGCCCGCCGTGCCGATGCCATTGGTATAGACCACCTGGATCTCCAGGGTCTTGGTCAGGCCGATCAGCGTGAAGCCCAGTACGTTCTGGTCGAAACGCAGGGCCGTCCCGTTGATCACCCAGTAGTCCACCTTCATCCCCTGCGGGACCTTCGCCGAGATGTGGCAGCTGATGTTGCCGCCGGCATGTTCGTTGCCCGTGACGGGGACGACATATTTATCCTCAAAGTAGACCTTCTGGTACATCGGGCCGCCGGGCGTGCCGTTGTCGTCCAGGAACTGCAGATAGCAGCCGTCACAGCTGACGTTCAGCCGCTCCCGCAGGATGGCGGAGACCACGCCCGCGCCTGCGCTGTCGAACTCCAGAGAATAGCGCCGCCCGCCAGAGTCCACGTCCTCGCCGTCGATCATCCAGCGGTCTACCGACCTGGTCCGGTCAGGCAGGATGGCCCGGGCCAGGAAATGGCCCTCTTCCGTCAGGACCATGTGATCCTCGCCGTTCACGCTGGCGTTCACCAGGACGATGGAATGCGTGTCTCCCGCCTGCGCTCCGGACGCTCCCGTATCCGGCGTCGATCCGTCCGAGGCAGGGGCGCCCGCCTGGCCGCCGCAGGCGCACAGCGCCAGCAGCAGGCAGCTCAAAAGGAGGATGCTCAAAGATCTTTTCATATCCCTCTCCTCACACTCTATCTTGAGATCCTGCAGGATGCGGATCAGGCTCTCCCCATCCGCATCCTGCAGGAGCCTTCGCCGTTTACCTGGTCGGATCCTCAGGCGCCGACCCCGACCTGGCTAAAGAGGCTGCGCCGGAAGACATTGCGGCTGTCGACGCGTCGGCGTACGGTCTCACGGGCAGACCGCAGGCGCAGCTCCGGTCAGTTGATCTCCTGCCACTTGTAGCCGCAGACCGTGCATCTCCACCAGCCGTTCCCTTCATAGGCAAAATTGTGCGATTCTCTCGCCCCGATGGCGCCGCAGATCTGGCAGACCTGCTGATGGCCATAGAACGTGTCCGCATCGACCCACACATACTGATGGCCGCCGGGAATGCTCTGATAGTATGTCTCGCCGCAGATGCTGCATCTGAAGGTGTTGCGTCCATCCTGTGTACAGGTGGCGGCGTAGCTCAGTTCCGGGGCAAAGACCCAGTCGTGGGTGTGATCGCCCGACTCGAGACCCGTGCCGTTCTCCCCACCGCCGGTAGTCGTAGATGTCGTCGTGGGCGTCCCGTCGTCATCCAGCACCCAGCCGAAGCCGCCGTCGTCGGTATCGTCCAGGATCACGGGCTCATCGTCCGGATAGCCGGGCGAAAAGCCCGTGTCCGTTTCGAACTTCATGATGACATCCGCGCCCGCCGTACCGTTCCCGCTGGTGAGGACCACCTGGATCTCCAGGGTCTTGGTCAGACCGACCAGCGTAAAGCCCAGCACGTTCTGGTCGTAGCGCAGGGCCGTCCCGTTGATCACCCAGTAGTCCACCTTCATCCCCGCCGGGACCTTCGCTGCGATGTGACAGCTGATGCTGCCGCCGGTGTGTTCGTTGTTCGTGACGGGGACGACGTAGTTGTCCTCGAAGTAGACCTTCTGGTACATGGGCCCGCAGGGCGTGCCGTTGTCGTCCAGGAACTGCAGATAGCAGCCGTCACAGCTGACATGCAGCCGCTCCCGCAGCACGGCCGAGACCACGTCCGTGCCAGCGCTGTCGAACTCCAGGGAATAGCGGCGGCCTTCGGCATCCACGTCCGCGCCGTTGATGGTCCAATGGTCCACGGCCCTGGACCTGTCAGGCAGGACGGCCCGGGCCAGGAAATGGCCCTCCTCCGTCAGCACCATGTGGTCCTCGCCGTTCACGCTGGCGTTCACCAGGACGATGGACCGGGTGTCTGCCGTCGGCGTTCCGGGCGCCGTCGCGTCCGTCTCCGGCGTCGATCCGTCCGGGGCGGCGGCGTCCGTCTGACTGCCGCAGGCGCACAGCACCAGCAGCAGGCAGCTCAAAAGGAGGATGCTCAGAGTTTTTTTCATATCCCTCTCCTCACGCTCTATCTCGAGATCCTGCCGGATGCGGATCAGGCTCTCCCGATCCGTATCCGACCGGAGCCTTCGCCGTTCCGTCTGGCAAGATCGTCAGCCATACCACCTGTTGCCGCACTTGGGGCAGTAGAAGTAGCCTTCATCCTCCCCCGGGCCCGGGTCCGCATACACGAAATCGCACCAACCGCTCTCGTCGGTATAGCCGCAGAGGGCGCAGGTATGGCTGTGTGTACTGTAACCGGTGGAGACCCAGCGGAACTGATGGGCGCTGGGGATGGTCTGGTAATAGGTCGCACCGCAGATGCTGCACTTGAAGGCGTTGCGGCCCTCCTGGCCGGGCGCGCCGGTGGGGAGCGGACAAGAGGCAGGATAGCTGTGCTCCGCGTCGTAGACCCAATCGTGCACATGCTCGGCGGCAGTCTCTTCCAGCGTCTCCTCATCGTCCTCTTCGACCGGTCCGCCGGTGGTCCCGTCGGGGTCCAGGATCCAGTCGATGGGATCGCCGTCGCCGTTGTCCAGGATGACGGGCTCGTCATCGGGGAACTCGGGCGTGCTGTCCGGCACCGGGTCGAACTGCATGATCAGGTCCGTCAACGACGTGCTCTCCCCAGCGGTGAAGACCGCCCGGATGTCCAGCGACTTGCTCAGGCCGACCAGCAGGAAGCCCGTCACATCCGTATCGAAACGCACGACGGTGCCGTTGATCACCCAGTAGTCCACCTTCATCCCCTTCGGGGCCTTCGCCGCGATGTGGCAGCTGATGCTGCCGCCGGCATGCTCTGCGTCCGTCGTGGGGACGATGTATTTGTCCTCGAAGTAGACCTTCTGGTACATCGGGCCGCCGGGCGTGCCGTTGTCGTCCAGGAACTGCAGGTAGCAGCCGTCGCACACCACATTCAGCCGTTCCCGCAGGACCGCCGAGACGACGCCCGTCCCCGCGCTGTCGAACTCCAGGGTATAGCGCCGGCCACCGGTGTCGGCGGCCTTGCCGTCGATCGTCCAGTAGTCCACAGAGCTCGCCCGGTCGGGCAGCACGGCCCGGGCCAGGAAATGCCCTTCCTCAGCCAGCTCCATATGCTCCTCGCCGTTCACGCTGGCGTTGACCAGGGCGATGTAGTGCAGCTGCGTCTCCGCCGACACAGGGGG
>JAFZOC010000063.1 GCA_017550765.1 Oscillospiraceae bacterium | reverse complement strand
CGGCTCCGTCCCGCCTGTCGGAGCGGTGGTCTCCGGCGCAGACGCCGCGGCGCGGCTCCGCAGCAGGAGGAGCGCCGTCAGCAGGCCCAGCAGCACCGCCAGCAGGCCCAGCAGCGCCGCCAGCAGTCTCGGGCGGATCTCCTTCCCCATGGATCAGTAGTAGGAGCCGCCGTAGACCTTTTTCTCGTAGGCGGCGATCAGCGCGATGTTGGCCTTCTCATAGGCGTTGAACACGCTGTCGCGGAAATCCTCCGGGGAGACGGTGCCGCGGTACCAGGACTTGGCGTTGAAATACGCGGCGATCTGGGGCGTCTTGAAGATCCGTCCGTGGCGGGCGAAGATCTCGTTGCGGGCGAAGCACAGCTGCTCGTGGCTCAGGCCCTTGATATCGTCGTCGGTGAGGTAGCGGCTGTCGCTGTCGGGCAGCAGATACTCCGAGACCGGCTCGGGCGTGGCGGTGGGCGCCGTGGTGGGGATGACGGCGGGGACCGGCACGGTGGTGGGCACCACGCCGGGCTGGCCCGTGACCAGCGCGGGATCCTGGATGATCGTCGCCGGGCCTTCATCCGGCTGGTCGGAGGGGAGCACCGGGGCCGGCTCCAGAGTCGCCACCGGCTGGCTGGGCGTGCGGTCGGTGCTGCTGCCCGGCCAGAACAGCAGGATCAGCACGAAGGTGACCACCGCGATCGCCAGGATCGAACAGACGATCAGCGCCACGTCCAGGGCCTTGCTGCCCTTCTTTTTGCCGGGGACAGGCCCGGGGGCGTCCGTCCCGTCGGCAGGCGCCCGGGCCGGGACCTTCTTCTCTTTCCCGGCGAGGGGCCGCGCCGCGCCTTCCCGTGCCCCGGGGACCGCTACAGAGGCGGCCTTCCGTTCCGCCGGCGCCGGGACCGGCGCGCTCTTCGTGTTCGGAACGGCGGGCGCGGCGGTCTTCTTTCCGTTCGGGACCGCCGGGACCGGGACCGCCGCAGGCGCGGCCGGTGCCGCCCCGCTCTTGCCCGCGCCCTTCTGCCGATGGTCGGGCTCCATGGCGAAGATCTGGTCCATATCCCTCCGGGAGGAACTGCTCCGCTCGCCCTTGCCTTCAAAATAATCGCTCAAGTCCAGCTCGGGGTCGTTCGGTCCCGGAGCCGACACCGCCAGCACCGTCCCGCAGTCTACGCAGAAGCGCTGGCCTGACTGGATCTGAGCGCCACAGTTGGGACAACGCACAGTCATCACCCTTTCCCATGATCTTTGGCCCCATTATACCATCTCGCCGCCGCTTTGCAACGACATCTTTTTCCCTTCCGGCGAGAGCTCCGAGGTCCCAGCCCGATCCTTCGGCAGCGCCGCCCCGCCGGGGCGGGGGACGGGCGGGGCCCGGCAGGGCGGGATGGGCTTGCGCTGCCCGCCTCCCGGTGGTATGATACAGGGGAACGCAGACAGGAGGTCGGAGATATGATCGAGAACGCAGAGAGATTCTTTGAACGCTACGCCGCCGACGAGGCGCTGCGCCGCCGGGTGCTGGAAGCCGAAGCCATGTACCCCGGCAGTCTGGAGATCCGGGAGGCCGTGGTGGAGGACGTGCTGCTGCCCATCGCGGCGGAGCTGGGCCTGCCCTTCACGCTGAAGGATCTGCGGGCCTATGAGACCCGCCACAAGCTGAAGAACGCCCCCAAGGCGGACGAGCCCATCCGGGAGGGCGAGGAGCTCGAGGATCCGGTGGACTACTGGCTGCTGGACAAGGGCTGGAGCTACGACTATGAGGGCGCCGTCCGGGACATGGAGGAGGGCGGCCAGGGCTGAGCCCCGGTCCGCAGAGAGAGGAGATCGTCCCCATGCTGCTGCTTTGGATCCTGCTCGCCCTGCTGCTGGTGGCCTTCGCCATCGCCCTGGGTGCCTATCTCTTCGCCTATCAGTCCCCCCACAAGGGGCAGAACGACCCCTACTTCGCCCCCGACGGCTCCCGCTATACGCCCGAGAGCGGGCCCATGTACGGCATGATCCGGGAGATGGAACAGCTCCCCTGGGAGGAGATCCAGATCCGCTCCCATGACGGGCTGCTGCTCTTCGGGCGCTATCTCCACGTGGCCGACGGCGCGCCGCTGCAGATCCAGATGCACGGCTACCGGGGCCAGGCCTTCCGCGACTTCTGCGGCGGCAACAAGATCGCCCGGGAGCTGGGGCTCAACACCCTGGTGGTGGACCAGCGGGCCCACGGGAAGAGCCAGGGCCACACCATCTCCTTCGGCATCAACGAGCGCTGGGACTGCCAGGCCTGGGCGGAGTACGCCGCGGAGCGCTGGCCCGGCACGCCGATCACCCTGGCGGGGATCTCCATGGGCGCGGCCACGGTGCTGATGGCCTCGGACCTGCCTCTGCCGGAGGAGGTCTGCGGCATCCTGGCCGACTGCGGCTACACCTCTCCCCGGGCGATCATCAAGAAAGTCTGCTGGGACATGCCCAGATACATGCGCATCCTCTACCCCTTCACCAGCCTGAGCGCGGAGCTCTTCGGGCATTTCGACCCGGACGCGGGCAGCGCCCTGGGCGCCCTGGCCAACACCAGGCTCCCCATCCTGCTGGTCCACGGGGAGGCGGACGCCTTCGTACCCTGTGAGATGAGCCGGGAGCTGGCCGCGGGCTGCGCCTCCCCCGTCACGCTGGAGACCTTCCCCGGCGCGGGCCACGGCGGCAGCTATCTCTCCGATCCGGAGCGCTACAGCCGCATCGTTCGGGACTTCCTGGAGCGCTGCGGCGGGATCT
>JAFZOC010000062.1 GCA_017550765.1 Oscillospiraceae bacterium | reverse complement strand
TACAAGTTCAAGGCCTCTCAGTGCACCCGCAATGCCGACGGCATCCTGGTGCCGCCTCCGCTCCGCTTCGACGTGCTGCATGAGTGCATCAAGCGTCTGCCCGGCTTCCCGATCGTCCTGCACGGCTCTTCCTCCGTGCCCCAGGAATTCGTGAAGATGGTCAACCAGTATGGCGGCAATATGCCCGACGCCATCGGTATCCCAGAAGATCAGCTCCGCGAGGCTGCGAAGCTCGCCGTCTGCAAGATCAACATCGATTCCGATATCCGTCTGGCCATGACCGGCAATATCCGCAAGTACTTCGCCGAGCATCCGGAAGCCTTCGATCCCCGCCAGTACCTGAAGCCCGCCCGTCAGGCTGTGAAGGACATGGTCGCGCATAAGATCGTGCATGTCCTTGGCTCCGATGGGAAGGCCTGACGAATAGACGCACCTGACTTCCACCGTATAGAGATATAGAATCTGGAGGTGTCGATCATGTTTCAAAGACCTGAACAGGGAAGACATCAGGCTAGAGTTGCCGTGCCGGCGCCCGGCGGTCTGGACCTCATCCTGATCGGTCGGCTCGTATTGGCCGCTATCCTTCTAGCCGTCGCGCTTTTGGTGAAAATGCCGGTGGCGGTCAAGATCATCATTCTTGTCCTCTCAGCCGCTGCTTCCGGTTATGATCTGGCCCTGAAAGCCTTCGACAGCGTACTGGCAGGCGACTTCTTCGCTGCGCCGATCATCGTGCTCTTCGTGACTTTCGTATCCTTCCTGGTCGGGTTCGGAGCTGAGAGCGCCGCGATGCTGATCATCTATCAGCTGAGCCTGCTGGTCATCCCGTATGTTGAAAAGCGTGCCCGCGGCTCCGCCCTGGAGCTCCTCGAGGGGCAGGATCAGGAGACCGTCGAAAAAGCCAAGGAGCTCTACGCGGAGAAAGAGTCGTCCCAGCTCAGGCTGGAACCTACCGTCTACGGCAGCGCCAACTTCATCCTGAAGATCGCCATGGTCCTCGCTCTGGTCTACACCATCGTGCTCCCGCTCATCGGGAACTATGATTTCCGCGTCTCCATCCATCGTGGGCTGATGATCCTGCTGGCCTGCATCCCGGGCTCTGTCGTGCTCGCCATGCCGATCACCGCGCTGGTCGGTCTCTGCTTCAGCGTCAAGAACGGCGTGCTGTTCCGTGACGCGAAGGCATTGGAGCGCACCGCAGACGTGAATGTGGTCGTCTTCGACAAGGCCGGTGTGTTCTCCGCAGGCGAACCCGCTCTTGTAGAGTGCGAGACCAGCGGTATCGATGAGAAGACCTTCGCGTATATCATCGCCCACGCGGCATACTGGTCCGAGCAGCCCTTCGCCAAGGCTGTCCCGGCTCTGGACGAGCAGGACTACAAGCTCGACGCGATCAGTGATTTTGTGGATATCCCTGGCCACGGCGTGGAGCTGAAGATCGGCAATACTCCGATCATCCTGGCGAATGCCGATTATCAGGCTGCCAGAGGCGTCGAAGTCCCGGAGATCGAAGGGGATCTCGAGGTCTATCATTTGTCTGTCGCGGGACGTTATGCCGGCCACATCTGCATCTCCTCCGGCATGAACGGCTCTGCAGAGGAGCTTGCCGGCGGTGTCCGTGAAGCGGGGATCCGCGAGACCATCCTCGTGACCGAAGACGGAGCAGGGGAGGCCCGCCGTCTGGCTGACAAGCTCGGGATCGACGACGTCTATGGCGAATGCGACACGGAGAAGAAACTGCAGCACATCGAGGAGCTCGCCCAGAGCGAACGTGAGCATGTGATGTTCGTATACGCCAACGGCATCGAAACACACAGCGCTGCGGATGTGGATGTCCGGCTCAGCAAGAAAGCAAAGTATGCGGATGCCTCTGTAGCGCCCGAAAATGTTGCGGGACTGCCGTTCAGCATGGAGATCAGCCGCCGTACGATGGAAGTCGCGAAAGAGAATGCGATCTTCGTGTTCGCCGTGAAAGCGCTGATGATCTTCCTGAGCATGATCGGGGCCAACAGCATCTGGTTCGTGCTTTTGATGGACGTGGTAGCCACCGCTGCGACTCTGCTGAACACGATCAGAGCGACCAAAGCTCCTCTGGTCGACCTGAGCAGGCTGTTCGCCGGCAAAGACGATCAGGACTGAATGTAGACGACAAGTTGTGTATCGTAGCGGCTCGTTCGGAACATCCGAGCGAGCCGCTTGACGATCGCAGGGAACTGCGCTATACTGATAACAACAGGGGACAAGGAACGAAGGCTGCGCTCCGGCTCCCCTGAGTAAATGAACATATAATCTCGCATAATAGGAATTTAGAGAGATTTTATATACTGTTTTGGAGGTCGTATCAGCGCTATGAAATTGGATGAGATCAACGACGTGCCCGATATCGTTATGGAGTTCCTGGAATACCATTCCACAGTCCGCGGTCATTCCGACCGGACAGTCATGGCCTACTACTTGGATCTGAAGATCCTGTTTCGCTTTCTGAAACGCAGACGTCATCTCGTGGACCGTGACACGCCATTCGATGAGATCGACATCACTGACGTCGATCTGGACTTCATCAAAAAGATCCGGATCGAAGAATTGTATCGCTATCAGTCTTTCTCACCGGTATCCAACGAGTCGCTGTCTGCGGCAAGTCGCTGCCGCAGGACTTCGACCGTCAAATCGTTCTTTAAGTATCTGACCGTGAAACGCCATCTTTTGGAAACGAACATCGCGCTGGAGCTGGATATGCCCAAGCGACACGCTGGGCTGCCACGCTATTTGGAAGAATCAGAATGTGAACGGCTCCTGGATGTCTGTGACGGACCGTATGGCACCCGCGACCTGGCCATTTTGATGCTTTTCATGTCGTGCGGATTGCGTATTTCCGAACTGGTTTCCCTTAACATTACGGACATATATGAAGACCATGTTCGAGTCGTCGGTAAAGGCAATAAAGAGCGGGTCGTATATTTCGGCGAAGGTTGCCGTGAAGCGATCGACGACTATCTTTTGACCAGAAATACCGAAAAAGTACCGGAAAAAGACCAAAATGCCCTTTTTATAAGTCAAAAACATGGCAGAATGGGCGTTCGCGGCGTACAGCAGATGGTAGAGCGGAAGCTCCTGGCCGCAGGGCTGGACCCGACACGATACTCACCGCATAAACTCCGTCATACGGCTGCGACCCTGATGCTCAAGAACGGAGCGGATCTTCGTGCCATCCAGGAAGTCTTGGGACACAGCAGCCTAAACACCACGCAGATCTATACACATTTGGACAACGCCGCGCTCCACGAAGCCGCCAGAGCAAATCCGATCGGGCGACGGACCAGGAGACACGACGAGCCGGAAGAGAGCTGACCGGAGAGAAAAATAAGAGCGATACCGTACGGGACCTGCCCTTACGGTATCGCTCTTATTTTTCTCGTTACGTTTGATGCGGAAAAGACGATATCGCCGCTGTCTTCAAAGTGAGTTCACTTTTTCCCAAGCAGTGCGGCGACAGCTTCCCCCACGTTCTTGACCGGGATGAGCTCCAAGCCAGCGGGGCGGTGGATCTCCCGGCGGATATGTGCCGGGATCACGCAGCGGCGGAAGCCCAGACGCGCGATCTCCGTGAGGCGCGGGTCCATGTCCCCTACGCTCCGGATCTCGCCAGCCAATCCGACTTCCCCAATGGCGGCAAGGTCGCTGCCCAGAGGCCGGTCCAGATAGCTGGACGCCACAGCCAGGATCGTGGCCAGGTCTGCTGCGGGCTCATCCAGGTCCAGTCCGCCCACGACATTGATATACGAGTCACAGTTGCCGACCGGGATCCCGCCGCGTTTCTCCAACACAGCCAGGAGCATGGCGGCGCGGTTGTAGTCCAGGCCGTTGCTGCGCCGGGCGGCGTTATAGGACGTAGGCGCTACCAGCGCCTGGACTTCGGCCAGCAACGGTCGCGTCCCTTCGAGCACACAGGCGACGCATGTGCCCGGCGTATCCTCGGGACGGCCGGAGAGCAGCAGTTCGGAGGGGTTCGGGACGCAGCGCAGCCCGTCCTCGTTCATCTCGAAGACGCCGATCTCGTTCGTTGAGCCGAAACGGTTCTTGGCAGCCCGCAGGATGCGAAAACTGGTATTGCGTTCGCCTTCGAAGTACAGGACACAGTCCACCATGTGTTCCAGGATCTTTGGCCCTGCGATGTTGCCTTCCTTGGTGATATGGCCCACCACAAAGATGGTGAGGCCGCGCTCCTTGGCCACACGCATGAGTTTCATCGTACACTCGCGGACCTGACTTATGCTGCCGGGAGCCGGCCCGACTTCGCAGCTTGAGACGGTCTGGATCGAGTCGAGTATCATGATATCGGGCGAGATGTCATCGACTGCGGAGAGGATGCTCTCCAGTTCTGTCTCCGCCAAGACATAGAGCCGATCGTTCTCGACGCGCAGACGGATCGCCCGCAGTTTCAGCTGACGCTCGCTCTCCTCGGCTGTCACATAGAGGACGGACTGTTCCGGCGGCAGCGTACGGCACATCTGCAGCAAGAGCGTGCTCTTGCCGATGCCCGGCGCACCGCCGACCAGGATCAGAGATCCAAGTACTGCGCCGCCGCCCAGCACCCGATCGAATTCGGATATCCCTGTGGAGACGCGGACTTCCGCGTCCGTGTCCAACTGAGACATCTTCTTCGGGGTGCTGCGGCTCGCTCCGGCAGATCTCCGCTCGCGTTGCGGATCGGGCTCCAGCTCGACTTCCTTCAAAGTCGCCCACATCCCACAGGACGGGCATCGCCCCTCCCAGTTGGAAGTCTCGTTTCCGCATTCGGTACATACATAGACGCTTCTTTTTTTCTTGGCCATTTCGGTACCCTCGTTCGATCTGGTATATGGTATCCTGTGCATCCGCTCTCACTTCGGGCGGAGCGGAGCGAAAACAAGGTATCTTGTCAACAGGACGGTCTTGCGTATTTGGCCGGCGGTCATGCTGTTCGCGGCGCGGTCGTTTGGAGAAACGCGCTGAAGAGCACTGTCGCGATCGAGGTCTGATAACTGTCATTGCAGAGTTTTTGCAGGTCGTTCAGATCGGAAAGAAAACCGCATTCCACCAGGATCGCCGGACAGCTCACATGTGAAGTGATGTAGAGCTTCTTTGGCGCAGGGCTGGCGAGACGACGGTCGCTGGGACGCAGCGTGGCGATCAGCAGATCCTGTGCCAGGATGCCCAGGCGCCGGCTCTCTTCGCCAGGCCCATAGAATACTTGTGCGCCGGAGGCCTGGGAAGTCGGGAAAAAGTTCTGATGGATGCTGATGAGCACGCCGTCTGGCACGCTCTCGATCTGTGCCACCCGCAATTCCAGATCCTCACGCTCGCTGTAACGCTCGCGGTCGCTCAAACTGTTGTCATCGGAGCGGGTCATCACGATATCACAGCCGAACAGATCCGCAAGGTCCCGGAGCTTCAGCGCGATCTGCAGGTTCAGGTCGCTCTCCTTCACGCCGTTGTATGCGATGGCGCCTCCGTCGATCCCGCCGTGACCCGGGTCAAGGATCAGACAAGGCCGCTGTTGCACCGCAAAGACAGGCTGGATGTCCAGATCCTGCATGAGCCGCGCCGTCCACAGGCAGCAGAGCAGGAGCCCCACTGCGACGAGGACGACCACGATCTTCTGCCCGCGATATACCGTCTCCGAGCGTTTCTCGCTGTCCTGGCCCGGATGGGCCGATGGGAGGAGCCCCTGCTGCTGTGCTCCCATGCCTGCAGTACTCGTGTGTTCCATCGGCGTATCAGATCTCATCCTTCAGCTCCTCCCTATTATAACGATCCTTTTCTGTGAAGTCAAAGGGGAGCTCAAAGCAGGATACAGATGAGGCCGGAGCCGTTCTCGTTGATCAGGCGCTGGAGCGCTTCGCGGAGTTTTCGTTTCGCGCTGTCCGGGAGCGCCTGGAGCTTGGCGTTCAGATCTTTCTCCGCCAGTTCTTCCAGCGGATCGCCGAAGATCTTGGAGCCCCAGAGCGCGTCAAGATCGCCTTCGAAGCCTTGCAGCAAGAAGCCCATGATCTCCTCAGACGCGGCGCCCCCGGAGATGGCGGGGTTCACTTCAGTCTCGACCTCAGTCATCAGCATGTGGATCACGGGAGCGCTGGCGCGGAGCTGTACGCTGTAGCGACCGCCCTTTTGCACGATCTTGGGCTCCTCCAGATGGAGCGCGTCGCGGCACGGGAGCACGACTCCGTAACCTGTGCTCCGCACTTGTTCCAGAGCCTCACGGATCTGCTCGTAGTCGCCGCGTACCAGACTGAGCTCGCGCAGTACCGACATCAGATCGCGGTCGCCGCCGATCGGGATCCCGGTCTTCTCAGACAGGACACGGAAATAGCGCTCTCTGGGCAGGTCCAATGCGATGAGGCTGCTCCCTTTTCCCAGTTCGTCCTGGATCAAGCGGAGCGTGGGCCTCTCTTCCCAGGCCGCGAGACGCTCTGCGAGCTTTTTCCTGTCGCGCTGACGCGTCATGTCCTTTGCGGCGTCTCGGAGCATCTCGAACAAGCCTTTTTTGAGCGGGTCATCGTTTTCCAGTGCTTCCACCCAGTCCGGCAGCGCGATCTTGAGCTCTCGGAACGGGAATTCCTGCAGTGCGTCCCGCAAGATCTCGCAAAAAGCCCTTGTGTCCAGCGTGAGGAGATCCACAGGCAGGACACTGACGTCGTATGCCTCGCGGATCTGCGCCGCGATCGTCTGGGCCCTCTCCCCTTCCGGCTCCGTGCTGTTGAGGAGGACGACGAAGGGCTTGCCGATCTCCTGGAGCTCACGGATCACACGTCCCTCTGGCGCTGTGTAGGCGTCGCGCGGGAGATCGCAGATCGTCCCGTCAGTCGTGACGACGATCCCCAGAGTCGCATGATCGCGGATCACGATCTGGGTCCCCTGCTCCGCCGCTACGGTCATGGGCAGCTCTGTCTCCGCCCAGGGCGTCGTGACCATCCGCTCGTGGCCGTCCTCGGTCTGTCCGCTCGCGCCTTCCACCATGTAGCCGACGCAATCGACCAGACGTACGGAAAGGCTGCTCCCTTCGCCCAGACTGAGCTGGACAGCATCCTCCGGGATGAACTTGGGCTCGGATGTCATGATGCTGCGCCCGGAGCCGCTCTGGGGCAGCTCATCGCGGGCGCGCTGCCGCACATAGGCATCTTCGATGCCCGGGATGACCATCTGCTCCATGAAACGCTTGATGAACGTCGATTTTCCGGTCCGTACAGGCCCGACGACGCCCAGGATGCATGCGCCTCCTGTCCGCAGGGCCAATTCCTGATAGATCTCCGATCCGATCATAATAACGCCTCCACTCTTACGTTCTCGCTGATACGAGTGTATGAAGAGCGGAGGCGTGATAGAACGAGCATGATATAGACGAGGCGCATAGGAGGGGCGGACAGGATCGGGGCGATGAAGGGCAGCGTTGCTGCCAGGCCAAGGTCCTGATAGCGCCGGATGAGGTCTCAGAAGAAGGATACGATGGGACCGTGGCGCTGCGAGACGCTGAACGTCACATCCGGGAAACGCGAACGGAGACGGCGCGCCAAGTCTGGGATCACAGGCTGTTCGGTGCAGAAATGCCCGGCGTCGATCAGGGTGATCTTCTGCTCGGCAGCCTCCAAGAAGACATGATACTTCACGTCTGCGGTCACATAGGTGTCGCAGCCCTTGGCGATCGCGCAGGCGAGCGCATCTCCTCCGGCACCGCCCATGACAGCCAAACGCCATACAGGTCTTCCGCTGGCCACATATCGCAGGCCGGGAGCCTGCAGCCGCTTTTTGCAGAGCGTCAGGAAGGCTGCCAGATCCATGGGCTCCGGGAGCTCCCCTATCCTGCCGCAACCTTCGCTGTCCAGAGCCTCCAGGGGCTCGGCGCCGAGGAGCCGGATCAGCACGTCGTTGACGCCGCCTTCGGCGATATCAAGGTCCGTGTGCATACAGATAGCGGAGATGCCGAGCTCAGCCATGCGAAGGGCCTTCTCCCCTTCCCCGCCGGCAGTCAGAGCTTTGAGCGGCTTGAAGATCAGCGGATGATGGGAGATGATGAGCTCTGCACCGAGATCCGCAGCTTCCTGGATCACATCGGGGACGATGTCCAGAGACAACAGCGCCCGATGCACTTCCCGTTCACCTCTGCCCACCAGGAAGCCGGAATTGTCGAAGCTCATCTGCAGTTCCAGCGGTGCCAGTTCGCAGAGACAGGAAAAGATATCATGTACGGTCGCCATTTCTCGCATCTCCTTTCCATTCTTCCAGGATGCTCTCCAACAGAGCCCGCTTTCCCGGCTCTCGTCCGCCGGCCTGCATGCCGGCGATCATCCGTTCGAAGCGCTGGATCGAACGTTCCCGAAAACAGGGCCAGAGGGGGTCGCGCCGGATGAGCTGAGAAGCGCCGGTGAATAGTTCAGCATCACTGAGGACGGTATCGATCCCGAAGCGGGCTGTCAGGATCTGATAGATCGTACCGCTGTCTTCCACAAGATGCTCCTGCTCGATGCCGTAGCCGTTGTTGGTGAGCCAGTAGCGCAGCACTTCGAAGCGCGTCATGGGCTGCAGGATCAGCGTATAGCGCGGATCCATGGTCCATTCGGCTCTGTCCAGAATGCCGCAGATCGTATCTCCGCCCATGCCGGCGATCACGATGGTATCGATCTCGTCCGGCGGACAGAGCTCCAGACCGTCGCAGAGCAAAAAACGGACGCGATGTGAGAGCCCTGCGGCTTCGGCGTTGCGGATGCCTGCGCGGAGCGGGCCTTCATGGATATCTGTGGCCAAGAGCGTGCCGGGATAGCCGGACTGCGCGAGATGGATCGGCAGCGCGCCGTGATCGGTCCCGACGTCCACCAGGCCAAGACCCGGTCCCACAAGGGAAGCGATCGCTAGGAGCCTTTTGTTCATGGTATGGTCCAGCACCCTTGTTCCGTCTGATGACAGGAACGGTCTAGAGCGTTTCCAGATATTTCTTCAGGTATTCCAGAAAATCGTCCGGATCGACACCGTGGGCGGCGCAAGCTTGCTCAACGGTCTCTCCGCTGGCCATGGCACAGCCGATGCAGTGCATGCCGATATCCATGAACGCGGGCATGGCTTCCGGACAATTGGCGACGATCTCGCCGATGACAGTTTCACGTGTGATCTCCATTGTGCGATCTCCTTTCGAACGTTTCGACCTGCACCAGCGACATTTGGAGAGCATGCGACTGCTCCAGCCGACTGCGTGCAGAACATGT
>JAFZOC010000061.1 GCA_017550765.1 Oscillospiraceae bacterium | reverse complement strand
CTGTCCGCGGCGGGGGCGCTGCTGCGGGACGCCTGTTCCGCGCGCCAGCCCCGGTCCGCCTGGGTCGCGCCTTTGCCGCTGTCCGCGGCGGGGGCGCTGCTGCGGGACGCCTGTTCTGCGCGCCAGCCCCGGTCTGCCTGGGTCGCGCCCTTGCCGCTGTCCGCTGCGGGGGCGCTGCCGCGGGACGCCTGTTCTGCGCGCCAGCCCCGGTCTGCGCGTGTCGAGCGTTTCAGGTCGAGATCGTCTAAGTCTTTGGATAAGGCGGCGCGATCGCGATCGTCTGCCATGTTGTTTCCCTCCTGCCTTTCTCTATCTTGGAGCGTATTTTTTCGTAACGAACCGGCCCTGTGCCGATCAGGCCTCCGTGTCGGCGCTGTCTTCCGGGATGCGTGTGACGAGGCAAACGGTGACGTTGTCATCGCTCCCCTGGGACAGCGCGAGCTCCACGAGCTCTTCCGCCTTCTCCGCCAAGGGGATGTCCCTCGCGAGCATCTCCTTGATCTGCGCAGGCGTCACGCTCTCCCAAAAGCCGTCGGAGCAGAGCAGATAGGTCTCCCCCTCCCAGATCGGCGCGGAAGAGACATAAATGTCCGGCGCCAGCGCGTGGATGCCCATGCAGCGCGTGATTACGTTCCGCCGGGGGCTCACGGCCGCTTCCTCTTCGGTCAGGCGGCCCATGTCCACCATCTCCTGGACCAGCGAGTGGTCCACGGTCATCCGGGCCAGGCTGTATCCGTCGTAGCGGTAGCAGCGGCTGTCTCCCGCGTGGAAGATGCGGGTGCCCTCCTCCAGAAAGACGCAGCCCACGATGGTCGTGCACATGTCCGCATAGGGGGGGTAGGCGCGCTTCCCCTGGTCGATCGCCTCCTCTGCGGAGGCGAAGACGCCCTGCATGGTCTGTTCGACGCCGCTCAGGAGCGCCGGCAGCGCGTCCTTCAGCGCGCCCAGCACCGTCTCCGCGGCGTAGCCGCCGCCGCGGTATCCGCCGCAGCCGTCACAGACCACCGCGGCCACGGGCGTTCCTCCGCGGGCTCTGGCCACGCCGCTTTCCAGGATCTGGTCGATCAGCATGGCTCTGTCGTCGTTGTAGGGCCGTCTTCCCTGATCGACCCTGGCCGCCATCTCAAGTTTCACCCAGCATCACCTCAAATACGACTTTCTTGTCATCATCCAGCTGACAGCGCAGGACCTGCGGCGTGTCCGGCAGCGTGCACAGGAACGTGGACAGGGGGTTGAGGAACTCCCGCTCCAGCATATTGCCCACGCCGCGGCCGCCGTTGGCCCGCTCCCGCACCGCCATCCGATGCAGTTCTTCCCGGGCATCGTCCACCAGGATCCGGATGCCCTTCTCCTTCTCGATCGCAGCGCAGATGGACTTGAGCTTCGCGTCGCAGATCTTGGCGGCATCCTCCACATTGATGAACTGGAACACCACGATGTTGTCGTCTCCCAGTCGATTCAGCAGCTCCGGGCGCCCGATGTCCCGGAAGTAGTTCTTGACGCCTTCGGTCAGCTCCCGGGTGACCCGCGCCCGGAACTCGGGGGGATCGGGGGTCTCCGGGTCCTGGATCTCCAGCGTGGCGACGCGATGGCGCGTGACGCCGAAGCTGTCTCCGGGGTCCACCACCTCTTTCGTCAGCCCGATGTTGCTGGTGAAGATGATGATGGTCTCGCCGAAGTAGACCGTGTTGCCCTGGTTGTCCGTCATGCGGCCATCCTCCAGGATCTGCAGGAACTTGTCCATGATCGTGGGGGAGGCCTTCTCGATTTCGTCGAAGAGGATCACGCTGAAAGGCCGGTTCTTGACGGCGTTGGTGAGCTGACCGCCGCCCTCATAGCCCACATAGCCCGGCGGCGCGCCGAAGAGCTTCTGATCGCTCTGTTCCAGGCGGTACTCGCTCATGTCGAAGCGGATGCAGGCGTTCTCGTCGCCGAAGATCGCCTCGGCCAGCGCCTTGGCCGTCTCCGTCTTGCCTACGCCGGTGGGGCCGGCGAAGAAGAAGATGCCTTTGGGCTTGTGGGACGCGCCGGAATGCTGCAGGCCGGAGAGGCCCTTGACCGCGCGGGTCACCACGGTCTTCACCTTGTTGAGCGCCTCTTCCTGGCCTTTGACCCGCTTCTCCAGGGTGCTCTCGATGTGTAGGAGGATGTCGTTCTCCAGCCGCTCCCAGGGATCGTCCAGCACGCCATACTTGTACAGGCGGAAAGCCAGGCCGATATCGTCGGGCTTCAGGTCTTTCCGGAAAGCCAGCAGCAGGATCTGTCTCAGCTCCCGCAGCTGCATCCCCTCCGTCTCGGCGACGAACTGCTTGCCCGGATCGTAGTCCGTCCGGCTCAGCAGCGCAAAGGGCGCCAGGTCCCCGCTCAGGTTCTCCAGATAGCTCCGCCTGGTGTTGCGGTCGGGGGTCTCGATGGTGATGGTGCGGATGTTGGGGTTGTTCAGATAGACCCAGGCGGGGATATCGTTGTACTTGTCCACCACCAGGACGATGGTGTTGCAGAGCTGCTCGAAGCGCTGGGGCGTGGTGGTCGCCGCCATCAGGTTCAGGAACATGGTGTTGGCCTCGTCGCTGGAGCGGTTGCACGCGTCCAGACGGGACGCGAAGTTCATCACGAACACGATGTTCTTCTTGCCCTTGACGCTGAGCTCTCCTTCCACGGCGCGGCGGACGATCTCGCTGACCCAGATATAGCCGCTCTCCTGCTTCTTTTCGCTCTTCTTGCGGGAACTGGGCATGAGGCAGGCGGTCTGCTCATGGTCGCGCACGGTCTCGGTGACGCAGTAGTCCTGCATCAGCTCCGTCAGGACCTCTCTCTGTCTGTCCCGGGTGCCCTCGTAGCAGTAGAAGCCGTCCACCGGGTCGAAGAAGACCGCGACGGTCTGCTCCTGATCCACCAGGCTCAAGATCGCTTGGTCCAGGTAGTCCGTGTCCAGATACT
>JAFZOC010000060.1 GCA_017550765.1 Oscillospiraceae bacterium | reverse complement strand
GATGCCGTACTGCTGGGCGATGTCCAGATAGTGCATGACGTTGAACTGGTGGAAGATGTTGGAGGCGAACATGGTGGGCACTTCGCGCAGGATGGTGTGGACCTTCTCCTTGTCGAAGCCCATCATGAAGGTGACCATGGAGTTCTCGTCGGTGATGACGCACTTGTCGGAATAGGCCTTGTCGTTGCCCACCCGGCGGTCGCCGCGGAAGCAGTTGGCGATGGCCTGGGTCACGTCGGCGATGACGAAGTTGAAGGAGGTGTGGGCGATGCGCAGCGCCTCGTCCCGCAGGCCCACGGTGAACTTGTCCATGCCGTGGGGCACGAAGAGGTAGCTCATCATCCAGCGGTAGCGGAAGAAGCCCTTGATGTTCCGGGGCACCATGATGAAGCGGGCCAGCACGGAGATCAGGTACAGCCAGCGGGTGTAGTCATAGAAGGTGTCCTTGACGCCGCGCCACTCCCGGCGGGCGCGGACCTTCAGCTTGGGATCGTAGATCTTGCCGGGAGACTGCTCGCCGGCGCGTTTGCGGGTGTTGACCACTTTCTCGACGGTCTTCATGCCTTCCCCTCCCTCTGGATCTTCTTGATCTCGATGCTCTCCACGAAGGCCTGGACGCGGGTGCGCATCTGGCCGCCGGCGGAGGCGATGTTGTAGGGCCGGTCCACGGACAGGACGGGGTAGCCGTAGTCATGCTGCAGCATGGCCGAGCCCAGGGTGCGCTCGTAGGCCCAGGGGTCGCAGAACTTGACCTGCTGGTAGAGGATGCCGTCGGCGTGGTACTCCTTGGCCAGGTCCGCCACGTACTGCTTGCGGCCGTAGACCTTCGGCTGATCCATCATCCGCGGGCACTGGCAGTGCTGGATGTAGTGGCGGCAGACCTGGGTGAGGGCGTCCTCCTGGTCATTGAGGACGATCTCCTCCCGGCCGGGGTAGGAGCCGAAGCAGAAGCGGTCGCAGCAGACGAAGGCGCCCTGCTCCTCGATCAGCTTGATAAGGCCGCTGTCGTCCAGCTCGGAGCCCACCACCAGGATGCGCGCCCGGGCCTTCCTCTCGTCGGGCTCTCTGGTCTTCAGCTCTTCCAGCGTCTCCTCCAGCTTGTCCAGGATCAGATGCTTGGGGCAGACGTAGCTGGCCAGGCACAGCACATGGAACTCATAGCCGGTGATGCGGGGGCGCTCCTCCTTGCGGAACTCGCCGATCGCGCGGATCAGGCGGCAGATCTTGTTGTGCTCGGCCACTGCCTGACGGATGGCGGCGTCGGAGGTGTCGACGCCGTACTTCTCCCGCAGGGGCGTGAGGATGTGGTTCGTGCACTGGAGCACGGCCAGCTGCACGTCGCTCTCGGTGTTCTTGAAGGCGATCTCCATGTACTCATGGAAGAACCTGGCGTTGTCCTTTCCCATGGTGTGCAGCAGCTCCATGTTCTCCACGCAGCGGTTCATCATGGTGCAGCCGTCGGGGGTGATGACGCAGTCGGAGAAGTTGAAGCCGCCCTCGATGGCGCGCTCCAGCAGGGCGCGGCTGGGCTCGCAGAGGAGGTTGGTCATGTAGTAGGTGGCGATGTCCATGGAGCCGGTGTGGGGCGCGAAGAGCCGGATGGAGAAGCAGCCCGGCAAGTTCAGCAGCGGCTCCGGCACGTTCTCGCAGGTGTAGGTCACGCAGACCTTGCCCTCGGCCTTGGCCTGGGCGATCAGGGCGTTGTTGGCCTCCTGCAGCAGGTCCTCGAAATAGAGCAGATGCTTTAAGTCTCTCATCAGATCCCTCTTTTCACGGTATTTGGTCCAAGCGGATATGCTATCGTATATTGTACCAATTCATCGGCCCGATCGCAAGCGCTCGCGCTATCTTTATCCAGATCGCAAGGATCTCGCCCGCCCGATCTGGTCACAACGCCGGATCTGCGCCCCAGAGCGGCGCGAAAATTTACCGGATCTTTACGTTCTGGCCCTTGCGCCGGCGGCCATTCCATGGTAAGGTAGAACCAACAGGCGGAATACTTTTTGAAGGAGCGTGATCTTCCTATGGTCCATCTCATCATCGGGCTGAAGGGTTCCGGCAAGACCAAACGGCTGGTGGACATGGTCCGCGCCGCCGTCAACGCGGAGACCGGCGACGTGGTCTGCATCGAGAAGGAGCGCAAGCTCACCTTCGACATCCCCTATCAGGCCCGGCTCATCGACGCCGGCGTCTACGACATCGGCAGCTACGAGTTTCTGCGGGGCCTGATCTGCGGCGTCCACGCGGGCAACTACGACATCACCCATTTCTTCATCGACAACTTCTATAAGCTGGTCAACGACCGCTCCCCCGAGGCGCTGGAGGGCTTCCTGACCTGGCTGGACAAGTTCTCCGAGAAGGAGAAGATCGATTTCGTCATCAGCCTGTCCATCGACGCCGCCTCCCTGCCCGAGAGCGTCCTGAAGTATCAGATCTGAGCAGGCGCGGCGGATCGGGGCGTCCGGCCCCCCTGCCCGCGCGTCATGGCGTGCAGGGCCCTTCGGGCCCGACGTGGCCGGCTCGTATCTCACTGCCCCCTGCAAGGGGAGCGGT
>JAFZOC010000059.1 GCA_017550765.1 Oscillospiraceae bacterium | reverse complement strand
GGTGGTGGTCAGGGCGCCGGCGTTGAGGGAGCCATGGACGGCGCCGGCAGCGCCGGACTCCGCCTGCATCTCCTGCACCTTGACGGTGGAGCCGAAGATGTTCTTGCGGCCCTGGGCGGCCCACTGGTCGACATAGTCGGCCATGGGGCTCGACGGGGTGATGGGATAGATCGCGGCTACTTCGGTGAAGGCGTAGGATACGTGGGCGGCGGCGTTATTGCCGTCCATGGTCTTGAAGTGTCTCTGCATGTCACTATCATCTCCATATATAGTTTTTGCCGCGCGGCCGTCCGCGCCGCGCTATAAGACAGGATAAGTGTAGCATTTTTTCGGAAAGAAAGCAACAGGAAAGTCTGACAAAAAACGACCTGCGCGGGAGAATATCCCGCGCCGTATCCGGCGAATGGACGGAACGGGCGCGCAAGGCCCGCCGTGAGACAAATAGCTCTTGTGCTTTTCGCAAATTTGGTCTATAATGATATGATCCGTGGTGCGCCTGTCCGGCCGCCGCGGGGAAAACCCTGGGAAAGGAGCCATTCCAATGGTGACTATCACGAACGACAGAGGCAGGATCTGCGTCACCAACGAGGTCTTCACCGACCTGGCCGGAGATGCTGCCACCAGCTGCTTCGGCGTGAAGGGCATGGTCGGCCGCGCCAAGGACAGCGGCCCCTTCCAGCTCCTGCGTCGGGAATCCATGTCCAAGGGCGTGGAGGTCCGCTTCAACGACGACGAGAGCGTGTCTCTGGAACTGCATATCGGCGTGGATCAGGGCGTGAACATCTCCGCCGTGGCCCGCAGTATCATGAACGAAGTCAGCTACAAGCTGGCCAAGGCGACCGGCGTCCCGGTCAAGAGCGTAGACGTCTACGTAGATTCGATCATCGGCTGATCAGAGTAAGGTGACCAAGATATGAGAGATTACATCGACGCCGCGGCCTTCAAAGAGTGCATCCTCTGCGCGGACGCGGCCCTTCAGGCCAACATCCAGGCCATCAACGACCTGAACGTCTTCCCCGTGCCGGACGGCGACACCGGCACCAATATGGGGCTCACCATCAACAACGCCGCCGTGGAGCTGCGCAAGCGGGACTTCGAGAGCATCTCCGCCGCGGCCGAGTGCGTGGCCAGCGCCATGCTGCGGGGCGCCCGGGGCAACTCCGGCGTCATCCTGTCCCTGCTGTTCCGGGGCATCGCCCGCCGGCTCAAGGGCATCGAGTCCGCCGGCGCGGCCGAGTTCACCGGCGCCATGAACGACGGCGTGGAGGCCGCCTACAAGGCCGTGATGAAGCCCGCCGAGGGCACCATCCTCACCGTCTCCCGCCTGGCCTCCGCCGCGGCTGCCAAGGCCTGCAAGGCCGGCGCCACCCTGGAGGGCTGCCTGGCCTCCGCCATCGACGCGGGCGAGCGGGCCCTGGACGACACCATGGAGATGAACCCGGTGCTGAAAAAGGCCGGGGTCATCGACGCCGGCGGCAAGGGCTACATGGTCATCCTGAAGGCCATCCTGGCCTCTCTGCGGGGGGAGATCGTCTCCTCCAGGCTCCCGGGCGCCGCCCGGGAGAGCAAGGCCCCCGAGGAGGTCTTCGATCCCGACAAGGTCATCGTGCCCGAGGAGCACATCTTCGACACGGTCTACGTGGTCCGCAAGAAGAGCCCCGACGTGGATCTGGAGCCCCTGCGCCGCTATCTGGACGGCATCGGCGACTCTCTGGTCATCTCCGACGACGACGAGATCTTCAAGGTCCATGTCCACACCGACGTCCCCGGCTCCGCGCTGACCGAGAGCCAGAAGTACGGCGACCTGGACATCGCCAAGATCGAGAACATGCGGCTGCAGGCCCTGGACCTGCTGGCCGGCCGCAAGCAGAAGAGCACCGACGACCTGGACCAGGTGGAGAAGGAGCTGGAGGGCAAGGGAGAGGGCGGCTGCGAGCCCCCCGCCGCCGGTCCCGCTCGGGAGCCCGCCCCCGAAACGCCGGAAACGCCCGAGGAGCCCGCCGCGCCGGAGAAGGAGTACGGCGTGGTCACCGTCTGCGCCGGCGCCGGACTGGAGGCCCTGTTCCGGGATCTGGGCGCCGACGCCATCGTCACCGGCGGCCAGACCATGAACCCCTCCACCGACGACATCCTCCGGGCGATCGACCGCACCCCGGCCTCCACGGTGTTCGTGTTCCCCAACAACAAGAACATCATCATGGCGGCCCAGCAGTGCGTCCCCCTGACGGAGAAGAAGGTCATCGTCATGCCCACCAAGACCGTGCCCCAGGGCATCTCCGCCCTGCTGAACTTCGACCCCTACGAGAGCGAGGAGTCCCTGGTGGGCGCCATGGGCGAGGCCATCGGCAAGGTCCACACCGCCATGATCACCTACGCCGCCCGGGATTCCGACTTCGGCGGCCACGCCATCCACGCGGGCGAGTATCTGGCCCTGCTGGACGGCGCCCTGATCGGCAGCTACACCAACATCAAGACCCTCTTCAAGGAACTGAGCTGGGCCTTCGACGACTTCCACCCCGAGTTCATCACCGTCTACTACGGCGAGGACGTCACCGAGGCGGAGGCCAACGCCCAGGTGGAGACCATCAAGGGCAACTTCCCCGACGCCGACGTGAACGTGGTGGAAGGCGGCCAGCCGGTCTACTATTACATGATCGCCGTGGAGTGAGCGGGCGGTCTTGAGTTCCCGATCGAAGGAGACCGGTCTGCGTATCCAGAACGACAGCGAGAGAGGCGCCACGAAATGGGCGCCTCTCTCGCTGCTTTTTGGCTCTGGGCCTGTGCTGGTCGTCCGTTACCGGGCCCGGCGCTTTTCAGCGCTTCACCCCATCGCCTCCGCCGGGATCAGACGCCAGTTGCTCTCCACGAAGATATCGTCGCGGACGGCCCACCAGGGATCCGGGAGGAAGGTGGTCCCGTTGTTGACGTTGACGTCCGTCTGGTCTGTTGCGGACACGAACAGCTCCGGCGCTCCCTTCTCCTCAAAGCCGATCGGCCGGTGGGTGAACGGGTCCCGGGGATCCCGGATCAGGCCCGCCATGGCCAGCGCGGGCACATCGGCATTGGTCATGAAGCGCCAGTCCGTCCGGACCTCGCCGTCGCTGTCGAAGTCCTTCACCAGCAGCAGGGCCTGGTACCGGGCGGCGTCCAGCTCCCCGTCGAAGAAGCTCAGCTCGGGGAACTGATGGTCGAGCTCGCTGCCGTGGTCGGAGACGAGGATGATCCTGGTGTTGTCGTAGACGCCGCTCTCCCGCATGGCGTCGAACCATTCTCCAAGGAGGAGCAGGCTCGCCATGTCGCACTGATAAAAGATCACTTGCCTCTGGGTAGAGAGCGTCAGGCAGCTGCCGTCGTCCGCTTCCCGCTGGGGATGCGCCGCATCATAGTCCCGGTTGTCGACGCTCTCCGCAGGGACGTAGGCCGGCTCCTGGAGCATCACCGGGTCATGGACCGTGTCGTTGGTGAGCATGAGGAAGGTATCGCCGGGACCGTCCTCAATGACCGTGATCTCCGGCAGATGCGTCAGGACCGTATAGGCTTCCAGGAAGTCGTGGTCTATGCCGCTGGCTGTGGAGAGCCCGGTCCGTGTCTGGACGGCTTCCGCCTGCGCGACGACGGAGGCACTGTAATTCCCCGCGTTGTAGAACGTGGGCTGCAGGGCCAGCGGGAGGGCCTTCATCAGTCCGTAGCAAAAGAAGTTCCGGTCCAGCTTCCCCGCGATCCGCTCCGCGGTCTCCGCCGGGTCCGCGACATAGCGGCCTCTGGTGATATAGGCCCGGATGTCGGGGCGCTCCTGATAGATCGACAGGTCCGGGATCCAGCGGTAGCCGGCGTAGGGCGGATCGCAGACCGTTACCTTGTAGCCGGCATCGTCGAAGAGATAAGGCATCACCTTCAAGGCTTCGTTGTGCTTGTCCGCAAGGAGCTGATCGCTGCGACGGTCCATCTCCAGGGGCGTATAGGCGTAGCCGCCGAAGAGGCCCGGCGCGCCTACATTGGTGATCCCGCCGAAGGACAGCGTGTTGGGGTAGTAGACGAAGCCTGTGAACTGCTCTTTCAGCTCCGGCTTTTCATGGAAACAGTAAGGGATATAGCCGCTGATGGCCCGGTCCAGCATGATCACGACCACGTTCTTCCCCTCCCGGCTCAGGGGGATAGAGGGGACCTGCTGCTCCATCTCCTCGTCCAGCCGGGCTTTCAAGGCCAAAGCCGTCCCCTGGATATGGACCAGATCCACGGTGCACAGACAGATCATGGCGATGGCAGCGGCGATCAGCACGACTTTCGCCAGGTCTTTCTTTTTCCGCCAGATCAGAAGGCCCAGGAACACGGCTGCGGCCAGCGCCAGGATGTTGAGCAGGATCTCGCCGCGGGAGAAGACTAGCCCGCGGTCGAACTGGAGCAGGGGGGACAAAGTGCCCAGATCGGCGCCGAAGAACAGATAGTCGATCAGCGCGCAGAGAGCGCCGATCCAGATCAGGACCTCCAGCGTCAGTTTCCCGGCAGCGCTGGACAGCTCATAGAAGATCCCCGCCCAGACCAGAAAGGTCCCCGCCGCCAGGAGCGAGGCGTGCAGGACATACCACAGCGGAGAGCGGAAGGCGTAGATGCTCATGAATTCCTCCGGGGAGGAGCGGATCACGGCAGCGGGGATCAGCACCCCGATCAGCAGGGTCAGCGCCAGCCCCCCGAGACGAAAGAGCGAGCGGCTGTGCTCACGAGGCCTCGCGCTCTCCCGCCGGGGCAGCCGCCTGCGCAGCAGCCAGAGGGCCATGGGCGCCTGCAGCAGCGCCGCCAGCGCCAGCGCCAGCATCCGGTGGCTCTCCGGCGGACGGAGCAGGAACGCCGCGAGCCCCGCCGCGCCCAGACCGCTGCACAGCCACCGCAAGGCCCGGGCGGGATCTTTCAGCTTGTAGAAGATGTTCTTGCCCAGGGAGAAGACGTTGTTCAGCGTCCAGTAGAACACCAGCCCCGCCGGAGAGCCGTAGAGCAGCACCAGGAACACAAGCGCCACCGCCGCCATCTGCAGCTTGTCTTTCAGGGGCGAGCCCTGGAGATAGACTGCGGCGGAGATCAGGTTGATGACCGTCATCAGGATCGGCAGGACGTTCACCGCCGTGCTGCCCACCCGGAGGAGCCCGTCCGGGGCGCCCAGGTCCCGGATCGGCCCGAAGGACACGCCCTGCAGCAGCTCCAGCCCCGACAGGAAGCGGTAGGCCGCGATGAAGAAGGGCACCTCCAGCAGCAGCGACACCGAGCCCTTCAGGGCGTCGGTGGGCGCGTAGCCGTTCTCCCGGTAGTAGGTCTGCAGCAGCATGAAGCGCTCGTCGCCCTTGAAGGTCTTTTTGATGTGCCGGACCCAGGGCTGCAGCGCGCTCTCCTTCTCCCGGGCCTCCGCCTGCAGAAGATCCGCCCGCCGGTACAGCGGCAGGACCAGGATGTTCATCCCCAGGCTCAGCACGATGATGGACAGGCCGGGATCTCCCAGCACCCGATAGCTGAAGGCGTACAGGCAGTCGAAAAAGAGTTCCAGCGGTCCGATCAGCAGCCGATAGAGCTCAGACAGGATGGTCATGACAGTCTCCTTGCGCGGACGGACGGATCAGTCCGCAAGTTCCAGATAGCCCTCCACGCTCTCCAGCTGCACCTTGTCCAGCTGGATGTAGAAGCCGGACCAGACTTTGGAATCCGGGTGGATGGTGGCCCAGCCGTTGAAGAAGGCGTTGGAATAGCCGCTGTAGCGGCTGTGGTCGGTGCCGTAGGCGCTGTAGGGCAGGGCGTCCCGGTCGAAGACGGCGGACTTGGTGGCGGTCACCTCATACATGATGTCGTCGGTGTGGCCGTAGTGGTAATCGGTGGTATCCACCGACAGGGTGTTGTAGTACAGGTCGAAGGTGAAGGAGAAGGACACGCTGTAGTCCCCGTCCCGGTCCACCTGATCCAGATACTCGTCCCGCAGCACCACGCAGTAGGTCTGATAGACCTGGGCGATGACGCCGGAGCTGGTGATGGAGTAGAGGGGGATCTCCCGCAGCTGGAAATAGGTCTTCCAGTTGTCGGCGGTGATCTCCACCCGGTGGAAGCTGCGTGTGTCCGGCGTGGCGGGGGCGGTCTCCGCAGGGGCGGACTGGGGCGGCACGGCGCTCCAGCTCTCCGGCGTGGGGACCACCGGCGTCTCCTCCGCCGGCTGCTCCTGCTGCAACTCGTCGCTCTCCGGCGCGCTCCCGGCGCCCTTCTTCCCGCAGGCGCAGAGGCTCAGCATCAGCGCCAGGGCCAGTATCAGACAAAGATAGCGTCTCATGGCGACCTTCCTTTTGCAATGGGATAGATAAAGGTATTATAGTCCCGCCCGCCCGTTTCGTCAAACAGAAAAGAACGCCCCGGTCATCCGGGGCGTTCTTTTCGATCTGCATTTTGACGGAGCCTCACTTGCCCATGTTCATCTGGGCAGCGACCTCGGCGGCGAAGTCCTCTTCCTTCTTCTCGATGCCCTCGCCCTTGACGAAGTGCACGGCGTTGACGAACTTCACCGTGCCGCCCAGCTTCTTGGCGGCGTCGGCGATGTAGCCCTCGACGGAGCCCTGGAACAGGTCGGAGCGGACGAAGTCCTGCTGCAGCAGGCAGTTCTCCTTGAAGAAAGCGGCGAGCTTGCCGGC
>JAFZOC010000058.1 GCA_017550765.1 Oscillospiraceae bacterium | reverse complement strand
TACACCGTGTGGGTGGTCATGCCCTTCAAGATCCTGATCCTCACCTCGGCGCTGGCCAGCGTGCCCCAGAGCTACTACAACGCCGCCACGATCGACGGCGCCTCCAAGGGGCGCATCTTCTGGCGGATCACCCTGCCCATGATCTCCCCGATGATCTTCTATCTGATCATCACCGGCTTCATCGGCGCCTTCAAGGCCTACAGCGACGAGGTCGCCCTCTTCGGCGTGGACCTGAACGAGGCGAAGATGAACACCATCGTGGGCTACGTCTACGACATGCTCTATTCCAACGGCGGCAGCTATCCCTCCTACGCCGCGGCGGCCGCCCTGATCCTCTTCGCCATCGTGCTGACCATCACCGTCATCAACCTGATGGTCAGCCGCAAGGCCGTGCACTATTAAGGGGGTGAGACGGATGGCATATGACAGCAAAGCGCTGGAGCGCGCCTCCCGCCGGCGGGAGGGCGCCCGCAAGACGCTCACCTATCTCTTCCTGACGATCTGGGCGCTGATCGTCCTGTTCCCCTTCTACTGGATGCTGCTGAGCTCCCTCAAGAGCACCGCCGCCTACAACGCGGAGCTCACCCCCAGCTTCTTCACCCTCAAGCCCACCCTGGAGAACTACTTCGCCGCCTTCCAGAGCCAGGAGGAGCCCCTGGGCCGCTATCTGCTGAACACCCTGATCTACACCGTCATCACCACGGCCTCCATGATGGTGGTGATCGTGCTGGCGGCCTTCGCCTTCGCGCGGCTGCAGTTCAGGGGGCGGGACCTCCTGTTCGGCCTCTTCCTGTCCCTGATGATGATCCCCAACGAGCTGGTCATCATCACCAACTTCGTCACCGTCAAGACCCTGGGCCTCACCGATGACGGCGGCAACGCCGTCGCCCACTTCGCCGGTCTGATCCTGCCCTCGATCACCTCGATCTTCTACATCTACCTGCTGAAGGAGAACTTCGAGAGCATCCCGGATGAGCTGTACAAGGCCGCCAAGGTGGACGGCACCTCGGACCTGAAATATCTGCTGAAGGTCATGCTGCCGATCTCCCGGCCCACGGTGGTCACGATCGTGATCCTGAAGGTGATCGAGTGCTGGAACTCCTACGTGTGGCCGCGCCTGATCACCACCAAGCCCGCCTTCTTCCTGGTCTCCAACGGCATCCAGAACATCCGGGAGAGCGGCGCCGGCCGCGACAACGTCCCGGCCATGATGGCCGCCGGGGGGGTGGTCTCCATACCGCTGATCGGGCTGTTCCTGATCTTCCGCGACAAGATCATGGCAGGCGTGTCGAGAGGAGGGACCAAGGGATGAAAAAACGCGCGCTCCCCCTGCTGCTGGCGCTCCTCACGCTGCTGGGCTGCCTGCTGCTGAGCGGCTGCCACGGGACTCTGGTGAGCCCGGAGGAGCTGGCCGCCTCCGCCCCCGCCGGCGAGGACGCGTTCCAGCCCCCCGAGACCTTCGACGAGAACGAGAAGATCTCGATCAGCTTCTGGGCCAAGAACGACAGCAACAAGGCCCAGGTGGCCATCTACCGCAAGGCCATCCGGGACTTCCAGGAGCTCTATCCCAACATCACGGTGGAGCTGCGGCTCTACACCGACTACGGCAAGATCTACAACGACGTCATCACCAACATCCCCACCCACACCACGCCCAACGTCTGCGTCACCTACCCCGACCACATCGCCACCTACCGCACCGGCGAGCATGTGGTGGTATCTCTGGACGCCCTGGCCCAGGACCCCGACTACGGCCTGGGCGGCGCGGCCCTGAAGTTCGACGGGCCCAGCCGCGAGGAGATCGTGCCCCAGTTCTATGACGAGTGCCACATCGACGGCGCCCTCTACGCCCTGCCCTTCATGCGCTCCACCGAGGCCTGCTATGTGAACAAGACCTTCGTGGAGGCCCTGGGCTACGAACTGCCCGAGGTGCTCACCTGGGACTTCGTGTGGGAGGTCTCGGAGAAGGCCCTGGAGAAGGACGCCGACGGGACCTTCAAGCTCAACGGCCAGGAGAAGCTGATCCCCTTCATCTACAAGTCCACGGACAACATGATGATCCAGATGCTCAAGCAGCGGGGCGCGGGCTACTCCACCGCCGCGGGAGACGTGCTGATCTACAATCAGGACACGAAGGAGATCCTCCTGGAGAACGCCAAGCACGCCCGCAGCCGCGCCTTCTCCACCTTCAAGATCTCCAGCTATCCCGGCAACTGGCTGAACGCCGGCCAGTGCATCTTCGCCGTGGACTCCACCGCCGGCGCCACCTGGATGGGCGCGGAGGCGCCGCTGCTGGACATCCCGGAAGAGCAGGTGGTCCCCTTCGAGACCGCCGTGCGGGCGATCCCCCAGTTCGACCCCGAGCAGCCGCGGATGATCTCCCAGGGCCCCTCGGTGTGCCTCTTCTACAAGGAGGATCCCCAGGAGGTCCTGGCCGCCTGGCTCTTCACCCAGTTCCTGTTGACCAACGACACCCAGATCGCCTACGCCGAGACCGAGGGCTACGTCCCCGTGACGCTGAAGGCCCAGCAGGACCCGGTCTATCAGGACTATCTGGCCCGGGCGGGGGAGGACGACAGCACCCACTACCGGGTGAAGATCGAGGCCTCCCAGCTGCTGATGGCCAACACCGCCAACACCTTCACCACCCCGGTCTTCAACGGCTCCACCTCCGTGCGCGACACCGCGGGCCTGCTGATCGAGAGCGTATCCAAGGCCGAGCGGCGCAAGCAGACCGTGGACGACGCCTTCCTGGACGATCTGCGGGAGGAGGCCTGCTCCCTCTACCAGCTGACGCCCGCCGCCCCCGGCTGGACCGCCGGGAGCGAGGCGGAGGAGGGCGGCAGCGCCGCGGCTGAGGAGGGGCCTCTGCCGCCGGCCGCCCGGGCGCTGCTGATCACCCTGGCCGCCGCCTGGGTCTGCATCGGCCTGATCGCGGGTTACAGCGCGTTAAAAGAAAGACGGGGAAAAAAGGAAACTTGACTTGATTTCCTGCCCGGATCCGATATAATAGGGACGGACCGGGGGCCATGGCGCCGCCGTGGCCCCCGGGATCTGTTTGAGGAGGACATGAAAATGAAGAAGATCTTTGCGATGCTCCTTGCGCTGGCTATGGTCTTCGCGCTCTGCGCCTGCGGCCAGACCGCTCCCGCCGAGAAGCCCGCTGAGGAGGCTCCCGTGGAGGAGGCCCCCGTGGAGGAAGCCCCCGTGGAGGAGGCTCCTGTGGAGGAAGCCCCCGTGGAGGAGGCCCCTGTGGAGGAGGCTCCCGTGGAAGAGGCCCCCGCTGTGATGACCTATGCCGAGTACGCCGCCGCCGAGGTGGACGATCCCGTCGTGGTCGAGTGCTATGTCCAGGCCCATGAGTCCTGGTGGGACAACAAGGTCTCCGTCCATGCCCAGGACGCCGACGGCGCCTACTACATCTACGAGATGGCCTGCAGCCAGGAAGACGCCGAGAAGCTGGTGCCCGGCACCAAGATCCGCGTCAGCGGCTTCAAGGGCGAGTGGGCCGGCGAAGTGGAGATCGTGGACCCGACCTTCGAGTTCGTGGATGCTGAGCCCTGGACCGCCGAGGCGCTGGATGTCGCCGAGCTCCTGGGCACCGACGCCCTGGCGGAGCACATCAACCAGCTGATCTGCGTGAAGGACGCGGTCGTCGCCGACAAGGGCGAAGGCGCCGCCTTCTTCTACGGCTGGGACAACTCCGGCGAGGACGGCAACTCCGACCTCTACTTCGACGTGGAGATCAACGGCGCCGTCTACACCTTCGTCGTCCGCAGATACCTCACCGCCCCCGGCAGCGAGGTCTATGAGGCCGTCAAGGCCCTGAACGTGGGCGACACCGTGGACATCGAGGGCTTCCTGTACTGGTACGAGGGCCCCCAGCCCCACATCACCAGCATCGCCGTCAAGTGATCCGATCCGGGACACATCCTTGCAAAAAGAGATCCCCGCGGCTTTGGCCGCGGGGATCTTTTGCGTCCGCCGCTTGGTCCGGTCCGGCTCCGCTGCACGGTCCGGTCCGGCCCGCCGCACGGGCCGGTCCGGCCTGCCGCGCGGTCCGATCGGCCTGCCGCATGGGCCGAAGACCGGCTCTGCCCCGGGGGAGGGGC
>JAFZOC010000057.1 GCA_017550765.1 Oscillospiraceae bacterium | reverse complement strand
CTGTTTGGGTTGCCCGCCAGGGCGATGCGGATCTGTTTGTCCATGTCGCTGCCTCCTTACTCCACTTCGATCATCTCGGCGTCCGCTTTGCGGATCGAGAGCTCGTAGTTCCTCACGTTGACCTCCACGGGATCGCCCAGCGGGGCGAGCTTGCGGACATAGACCTCCACGCCCTTGGTGATGCCCATGTCCATGATGCGGCGTTAGACGGCGCCCTCGCCGTGCAGCTTCACGACCTTGACGGTCTCGCCGACTTTTGCGTCTCTAAGTGTTTTCATCCTCATCTCTCCCTTATATCATGATCTTTTGCGCCATTTCCTTGTTGATGGCCACGCGGGACCCCTTGATCTTCACGATCAGGTCCCCGCCGATGGCGCTCATCACCGTGACGGCGCCACCTACCGTGAAACCCATGTCCTCCAGGTGCTTCTTCATCTCGGGGCTCCCCCCGACTCTCTTGATGACGGCCTCCTCGCCCGCTTCTGCCAGTATCAGGGGCATCATCGCTCCCCCTCCTCTCTCCTGAGCCGCCGCTGGATATTAAAGGCCTCTAACCGGCGGCCCCAAAAAAGTGGTCAACGCTCTCTGACCTGTGTGTAGTTTTACATCTTTAATCTTTGTTGTCAATGACTAACTTGCGTCTATTTTTTATTCTTGCTTTTTCCCTGTGTTAGTGGTATCTTCATATTGGGTGATGACGATGAATATCCACAGATCCGCGGAAGACTATCTGGAAGCCATGCTCATGCTCAAGGAAGAGCGGGGCTATATCCGTTCCATCGACGTGGCGGACAAGCTGGGCGTGACCAAGCCCAGCGTCAGCTACGCCACCAAGCGCCTGCGGGAGAGCGGGTATATCAGCTTCGATCCGGCCGGGATGATCGTACTGCTGGAGCCGGGGATGGAGATCGCCGAGCGCATGTACGAGCGGCACAGGCTCCTGACGGAGCTCCTCATCGGGCTGGGCGTCAGTCCGGAGACCGCCCGGGAGGACGCCTGCAAGATCGAGCACGACCTGAGCGTGGAGAGCTTTGACGCCATCCGCAGGCACGCCCTGCAGTATCGCTGAACAGCAACGGCCAGGATATAGGACAAGACCTCCGGTCTGTCTTCGAAGACAGACCGGAGGTCTTTTTCTGCCTGTACGGGTCAGCGCACCAGTGTGACCAGCCAGCCCACCAGCGCCGCGGGGATCAGTGCGAACACCACGCCGGGGAACAGCATCCCCTTGGCGTGGAAAGCTTTCTGGTGATAGGCCTCGTCCATGTGCTCGGTCCCCTCCAGCCGGAACATCGGCAAATTCGCAAAGAGCACCCAGTCCAGGAAGCAGGTGTCGTACACGCCGATCCAGGCCATCAGGCCGAAAGCGAGCCAAAAGCCCTTCCGGAACGTGTCCGCCCCCGCGACCAACGCGCAGACGAGGAGGATCCCGGTGAAGATCAGGACGCCCAGCGCCTTCGTCAGGAAGACGTTCTTCGACCGGTAGCTCACGTCGATCCGCTCGTGGGTCTTGAAATACTCCTCCTGGATGTCCGGCGGATAGTTGTGGATGCTCGCGGGGCTGTATTTCCGATCGCCGCGGAAATAGGCAAACAGGATGGCGGTGAAGAGGCCCGCGAACACCAGCGCCTCGATCAGCACGACCCACCAGATCATAGCGTCTTCCTCCTCACTTCTTCCCCACCAGCAGCGCGGAGCCGGAGAGGGCCATCCACTTGGCCTCGGCGGGGGACATGAACATGCCGTTGGTGGTGTCGATCAGTTCGACTTTTTCATAGCCCATTTCGCGGAGCCTGTCGACAAAAGCCCGCATATCGCCGTACTTGGCCTCGGAAAAGATGTCGTGGAGGGCGAAGGTCCCGCCCTTTTTCAGCACCCGCAGCGTCTCCAGCAGGATCTTCTGCCGGTCGCGGCCGGGGATATTGTGATAGACGTAGTTGCTCACGACGGCGTCGAAGCTCTCGTCCGGGAAGTCGAGCCTGAGCGCGTCGCCCCGCCGGAACTCCACGTTGCTCACGCCCTCGGCCCGGGCGTTCGCCTCGCACAGCGGCTCGCTGTAGGAGGCGTACTCCTTGCCCCAGCGGTCGACGCCGATGAGATGCGCCTGGGCGTTCCGCTTGGCGCAGGCGATCGTCAGCGCGCCGCTGCCGCAGCCCACGTCCAGCCCGACGCCGCCCTCCGGCAGCTCCACATACTTGGCGACCCCCTCGATGACCTGGCGGGACATCTGCCGCTTCCCGTCGTAGGAAAAGGCGCGGTACAGCAGCTCCATCCAGAGCGCGGCCCCGCCCGCCGCCGCGCCCGCCAGCAGCAGGACGCCCGTCGTCACCGCTTTTGCGGTCTCGTTTCGGATCATCCCCGTGCAGCCGCAGACGGCGGCCAGGCCGAAGCAGCCGAGCGCGCCCGCCAGCGTACCGAGCACCATGCCCTTCGGCATCCAATTCTTGTAATCCGGTCTCATGCGTTTTTCCTCCTTTATCCTTTTTCCATTTCCCGCAGGACGAGCTTTCTCCCGCCGAGGAACATCAGGATCCATCCGAAGCTCTCGAAGCCGGAGACGAAGCCGTTGAAGGGCCAGGGGATCAGCAGCTCCAGCGCATAGCCGATCCCGGCGACGACGAGCGGCGCGGCCAGGATCCACGTCTTCTCCAGCGCGAAGGTCCCCCGCAGGATCAGGGCGATCCAGCCGATCAGGACGGCGAGCTCGAAGGCGAAGAAGGTCGTCCAACAGGGGACGATCTGGACCATATACGAGCGGTCCCACAGCGCCGCCGCGAGCTCCGTGTCGCCGCCGGCGGCGTCATAGAGCACGTTGAAGTTGTGGATCAGCGTCCCGCACTCCAGGTGGAAGTACAGGAAGCACATGACCCCCAGGATCAGCCCGGCGATATACAGCTCCAGCAGCTGCCGGTCCCATTTGTCCCTGCACCTGGGGAGCAGGGTCTTCAGAAAGGCCGCGAAGGGCAGCGCGGCGAGGGTGTAGCAGACGGTGCCCAGCAGCCCGCCGATGTTGGACACCGCGATCCGCCAGTCGGCGATCGTCAGCCAGCCCGAGGAGATCATCCCGGAAATGGCAGTACTGTCCTTCGGCTCGATGCCCATGCAGTAGTCGCCGACCATGGCCAGCAGCATGCCGGGGACGACCCAGAGCATCCGGCGGTACACTTTTTTCAGTTCCTCTTTCGTCATGATGGACACCTCACGATACCAGCGCCATGATCCCGGACAGGACCGCCGGGAGGATGGCGAAGCCGACCGTTCCGATCAGCCACTTGCCGCGCTCGTCCTTCCGGTCGATATAGGGCCGCAGGTCCTCCGTGCCGGGGATGACCCAGGCCTCCGTGTGCCCGACCCAGTATCCGTCGATCCCGAGCCGGTCGATCAGATCCACGATCGAAAGGATCGCGAAGCTCTGCCAGGAGCCGGGCCAGAAGCCCCGGGCGCCGTTGACGACGTAGACGCTGACCAGGACGAAGGCGAGATAGACCGGGATGCCCAGGCCCTTGAACAGCCGCCTGTTCCTGCCGATCTGCTCTCGTGTGATCAGGCCGTTCCGGATGCAGCGCTCCTGCACGTCCGCGTGGTACAGAAAGACCAGTCTGACCGCGCCCTTTCGGATGCCGAGGGCGCAGGACGCGACCAGCAGCGCCCCGAGCAGCAGGCCCTCTATGACGATCTTGGCGAACATGCCGTACCTCCTCCCATGTCGGACCTGTCGGGGAGCCCCCGTCCGGGGGGG
>JAFZOC010000056.1 GCA_017550765.1 Oscillospiraceae bacterium | reverse complement strand
GATATCGAGGAGCGGGACGTGATCGTAGTCGACCCGATGCTGGCCACCGGCGGCTCCGCCTCCGCCGCCATCAGCTTCCTGAAGGAAGTGGGCGTCAAGCACATCAAGCTCATGAGCATCATCGGCGCTCCCGAGGGCGTAGCGCGGATGCAGGCCGATCACCCCGATGTGGACATCTTCGTGGCCGCGCTGGACGATCATCTGAACGACCACGGCTACATCGTCCCCGGTCTGGGCGACGCCGGCGACCGCATTTTCGGCACCAAATGAAATAAAGGCAACAAAAAACACCCGCTGCAGAGCAGCGGGTGTTTTTTTGTCGGTCAGCCGTAGGAGTGGAGGCCGGGGATCAGCTTGTTGACCCCCGCGAAGGTGAAGAGGAAGGCGGGCACCGCCAGGATCACATACCAGCAGAGCCAGACAGGGCTCTTCTTCCGCCCGATGCGCAGATGGAAGTAGACCGTATAGATGATCCAGGTGATCAGGGCCCAGACCTCCTTGGGGTCCCAGGTCCAGTAGGCCGACCAGGCCGCCTCCGCCCAGATCGCGCCGATGACGATGACCACGCTGAGCAGCAGATAGCCCAGCGCCGTCAGCCGGAAGCACAGGTCCTCCAGCTTCAGCATCTTCAGATCGTCCTCCCGCTCGCCCCGCCGGTGCATCAGCACATAGCGCAGCGCCACGCAGGCGGCCACCAGGAACACGGAATAGGACAGCGCCGCGGCGCCGATGTGGAAGTTGAACCAGAAGCTCCGCAGCGCGGGCATCAGCTCATTGATCTCCATGCGCTGGAAGGAGGCATAGCCCTGGATCAGGGCGGTGGCCGCCATGCCGGCAGTGGCGATCCAGCTCACGTCCATCTTCGTGCGGGCCACCAGCAGCACCACCGGGATGCACAGCGCAAAGCCGCAGGCGAACTCGAATTGGGACGACAGCGGCAGCCGCTGGGCCACAAGGCCCCGCCACACGAAATAGACCAGGTGCGCCGCGAAGCCCAGCAGATAGATCCACCAGGCGGCGGTCTTGATCTTCTCCCGCTTGCAGAGGGTTCCCAGCGTCTGGACCAGCAGGGCCGCGCCGTACAGGCCCAGGGATACGAAGAACAAAGTCTTCATCTCTCGCTCCCCTCCTCTCTCTGCAGCAGCTGGCGGATCTCCATCCGGACCCGCTCCGGTCTGGGACCGGCCACGGTATAGCCCTGCTCATCCGCCTTGATCAGCACCGGGCGGAGGTAGAAGCACAGGAACATGCCCACAAGCATCAGCACGAAGGCCGCCTCCAGCAGGGAGTTGGCGTAGGGGAAGGGCATCTGCTTGACCCGCAGGCCCGGATAGTAGGGGTCCAGGAAGCAGTAGGTATAGTCCCCCACCGTCACGCTCTCCCCCACGGCGCGATAGCTGGCCGTGGGCATCACCAGCCCGTGGTCGATCACGCGGATCTGATAGCGGAGCTCCGGCTCGGCCTCTGGCTGGTCCATCGGGCGCACCATCACCAGCTCCTCGAACAGGATGCCCGAGGCGTCGTCGTCCGTGAGATAGCTCGCCTTGTCCAGGTGATAGCGCTCTTCGCCGCCGGGCGTCCCCTGCACCGCGATCGCGCCGCTGACGCCGTACTCCCACTGGAAGACCTTGCAGTCGCCGAAGGTCAGGGGGTAGTTCACCTTGATCTCCTGGGCGGGGCTCTCCCGCCCGTCCGGGAGACGGATCCGGATCATACTGGCGTAGTCCAGCTTCCCCTCCGGGTCGTTCATGGTGAAGGAGTCCACGAAGATCTCCGTGCCGTCGGCCATGACCACGCTCTCCCCGGGGTAGCAGTCCACGTCGCTGACCTTGGGCAGGTACAGTGCACAGACGCCGAAGCCCACGATGAGCAGGATCGACAGGTGCAGCAGGAAGACGCCCCAGCGCCCGATCTCGTTCTTGTGCAGGACGAAGGCCTCGCCGATATTCTCCTCCGTGCAGCGGATGGATGCGCCGTAGCGGCGCAGCGCCTCCAGCCCGCCGGGGCCAAGAGGCTCGGCGTCGGGCAGGGTCGAGGCCTGCTCCACCGCCCGCCGTCCGCCCCGGAGAGCGCGGCGCAGCATCCGCGCCGTGCAGACCACGAGGCTCAGGCAGAGCAGGGACATCAGCAGGACGAAATACCAGCTCTTGAACACATCATAGAAATGCGTCCGGTAGATCAGCAGATAGGTGTCGGGGTAGTTCTCCGCGTAGTAGGGCAGCTCCCGCCCCTGGGGCAGCATGGAGCTGAGCCCGCTCAGCAGCGCCACCAGCGCCAGCAAGATGTTGGCAAAGCGCATGGAGAGCAGCGTCCGCGTCAGCGGAGAGAGGAGCTCCGCCGCTCTCTTAGCGAAGGACTCATTCGTTTTCATGGGCATCCCTCTCTGTAGAAAGAGACCGCCGCAGGCCCAGGATCGGGCTCGCGGCGGTCTCCGATCGGATATGGTCAGGGCTCGTGCTCACTTCTTCTGGATGATGATGGGATCGAACAGGGCCATGGCCTGCTTGCACAGTTCCTCGGCCTTGTCCAGGCAGTAGTAGGTCAGTTCCGGGTTGTGGGCGCCCTCGGCGTTCTCCACGAAGACGAAGTCCCAATAGAACTGGGCGTCGCGGGCCAGGCTCCGGATCTGCTCCAGACGGCTCTCGTCGTAGCCCTCGGCGGCGGCGATGCGCTGGTGCAGGAACATGATCTCATAGCCCACGCCGTAGGTGCGCAGCTCGATCGCCTCCTGGACCTCGTGCACTTCCTTGACCAGATCGGCGTGGCACTTGGAGCACTCGCTCCGAATCAGGTCCTCGTTCTCCAGAGGACTGATCAGATAGTGGCTGGAGAAGGTCCCGCTCTCCCCCTGGGTCTTGGCCATATGGCAGTCGGCGCAGGAGTACTTGTTGCGGTGGGGGCTGCCCACGCTCAGATAGGTCTCGATCTCGGGGTGCTGCACCTTGATCTGCCGCACGCCGGAGTCGGGGTTGGTGTAGTCCGCGAAGGGCTGGCCGTCCCAGTTGGGCTGATTGTAGTAGGCCAGGATGGCGTCCGGGTGCATGGAGGCCAGGCTGTCATGAGGCAGCGTGGTGGGCTTGCCCTCCACGTTGGAGTCGAAGTAATACTCGTTGTGGCACTGGCCGCAGGCCAAGTCCGCCGCGTCGATGCTCTCGAAGTCGTCGCCCACGCCGGCGATCAGATAGCGGTGGGTCACCACCACGTTCACATCGCCGTTCTCATCCAGGGGACTGTTGGCATGGCAGTTGAAGCAGCTGATCGGCTCCGCCGCCACGGTCTCGCCGGCCTCGGCGAAGTCCTTGGCATAGGCGGCGTTGCCCTCCTCCAGGACCATGGCGGTGTAGAGCGGGGTCTTGCAGGTCCAGCAGCTGGCCTTGGGGTGGGGACGGGCGGTCTCGCTGATGTCCTCCACGTCGAAGGTGTGGCCGCGGGCGGACTTGTAGTCGAAGGCGAAGCCGTAGTAGTTGTACAGCGAGGAGAGCATGGGGTAATCCGCCAAGTAATCGGTCTGCTCGGAGATCTCCTCGTTCTGCTTCCAGGTGCGGTACTGGTCGGGATAGGTCTCCTGCCAGGAGGCCGCGGTGAGCACGTGGATATGGCCGTCCTCGCTCTTCAGGGCTTCCACATCCGGGCGGCGGGCCACCAGCTCCACCTTGACGGGGCTGGCGCCGAAGGTCTTGGGATCGATGCCGGCGTCCTTGGCCGCCTCGCTGGTCAGCGCGTCGACCATGGCGCTCTGGATGGCGCCGGAGCTGATGGTCGCGCCGGAGACGGCGTCCACATCAGCGACGTTCTGGGCCTGGAAAATGGCGGCTGGCAGCTGTTTGACCGCCTCGGTGCCGATGCCCTCGGTCTCTTTATGTTCCGTGACGGAGATGCGATAGATCTTGCCATCGTCTGCGACGACCTCCACGGACACGGGGCCGTTGCGGCCTTCGGCGGTACCGGTCAGCGTGACTGCCTGGTCGGGGATCTCGCTGTCCTTCACGCCGGCGACAGGGGTGGCCCGGCCGGCGATGATGCTGAAGATCGCGAGCAGCACCAGCAGGACGCCGCACAGCAGGCCGATCCGGTCCAGGCGTTTTTCCTTCTTCCGCTTTTTGTCCATCTCTTCCTCCCTTGCGTCCCCGATGATCATACTGTGGTCGAAGAGGACGCCTTTTGTATATTTTACCGGAAAACGGCGGAAAACACAAGCCCTATTTTTCACATCTTGGCTGTTTTGCAGCGCCCAGCCGTCGGCGGCCGGGCGCTGCGCTGCTGTCGGATCAGTCCGTCTCCGGCAGATCCTCGATATAGACCCAGGACGTGTTCTCGGGCAGATAGTTGATGACCACGGGGACGAAGCGGTCGTGGGCGTCGCCCAGGGTCACGTTCCCCTCGATATCCTGATAGTTATAGGTATAGGTGTAACGGTCCGTGCGGTAGTAGATCCGGTCGTAGAGCTTGAAGAACAGGACGCCGTTCTGCCCCGTGCCCTCGTCATAGCGCACCAGAGAGCGGGCCGTGTCCAGATAGATCGACAGCAGTTTCCCGTCGGGGCGGTCTTGGAGCTGGTCCGACACATACTTGGCAAAGCCGCAGATGGCGTTGATGGGGCTGGGCGCGGCGGACATCTCCCGTGTGTAGAGGAAGCCCGGGGGCGTCTCGCCTTCCTTCGTCTTGGGCACCGGGTGCATCACGTCCGCCAGGATCACCTCATCGAAGCCGATGTCGTAGAGCTCCCGCACCAGGTCGATCAGATAGCGGCGCAGGTCTGCGTTGTACGGGTCCAGCCAGTAGCCGGTCTCATCCGAATAGTCCGAGCCCGCCTCCGTGCGCAGGGCGAACTCCGCGCTGCGGGTGGCCAGGATCTCGTCCACGCAGCAGCTGATCTGGGCCACCAGCCACAGGTCCTTCTCCGCCTCCGCGGCGTAGTCCCGCAACTGCCGGAGCATGCCGGCCATATCGGCGGTCAGGTCGTTCTCCACGCTGAGCGTATAGGCCCGGGCGACCTCCGCATCCGACTTCCACAGCAGATAGCCCGACCGGGGCTTCATCTCCAGGATCAGGGCGTTGCCGCTGTTGAGCTGCTCGGCACGGGCCAGAAGGTTGTCCCTCGTCACGTCCCCGGCAGCGATGTAGATCGCGCGCATGGGCCCGGCGTCCTTCCCCGCCCGCGCCACGACGCGGGAGTAGTCCGGCTCGTCGAAGACCAGGTCCGTGGCCACGGTCTCGAACTGCCTGTGCTCATTGCCCTGGGCGTCGATGGCCGTCTCCGGCTCCTCCCCGGGCATGACCACGTCCACGCCGTCCTTGGTGATGACCACGTACTTCTGCAGTCCGTAGAAGGCCACCACCAGCACCGCGATCAGCGCCAGCAGGATCACGAAGGGGATCAGGGCGTAGTTGCGCCTCCGCTTCTGTCCCCGATAGAATTCTCGTTCTTTAGCCAATGTCTCTTGCTCCTTTGCCGCCGATGTCCCCCGCGCCGCCGATGACCGACATCGGCGCGGCAGGGCGGTCAGCCCTCGATCTTGGCGATGCGGCGCTTGTGCCGCTCATCGTTGGAGAAGGGCGTGTCCAGGAAGGTATCCACGATCTTCAGCGCCAGGCCCTCGCCCACCACGCGGCCGCCCAGGGCCAGCATGTTGGCGTCGTTGTGCAGCCGGGTAGCCTCCGCACAGAAGCAGTCCGTGCACAGGGCGCAGCGGATCCCGGGGACCTTGTTGCAGGTGATGGAGATGCCGATCCCGGTGCCGCAGACGACGATGCCCCGGTCGCAGTCCCCCGAGGCCACCGCCAGCGCCGCCGCCCGGCCGAAGTCGGGATAGTCGCAGCTGGCCTCCGAGTAGGTGCCGAAGTCCCGATACTCGATGCCCCGGTCCTTCAGATGGGCCATGATGGCCTGTTTCAAAGCAAATCCTCCGTGGTCACTGGCGATGGCGAGCATGGCAGAGCCCTCCTTGCGTTTTTTCTTATTGTAACACCTCGCCGGCGATCTTGCAAGGGCCGCGGCGCTCTTTGTCCGCCCGCCGCGGATCCTGCCCGGTCCCGCCCGCGCGCCGGCGCAGGGCACGCGGCGTGGTACGGTGGGCGGCGGCGCACGGATAGGCGGCGCGCAGGCATGCGCAGGTGCAGGGCATGCGCCGACGCATGGGTAGGCGCCGAAGCACGGGCATACGCCGCAGAGGCCGCGGCGGCGCAGAAGGCTCAGCTGCGCGGCGCGGATACAGGCCGGCGAGATCCAACTTTTTTTGACCGTTCTCCCTTTCCCTCGTTGCATTTCCCGAACTGCCATGCTATACTGTTTTTTAAGGTTACATAACGCTGTTCTCTCGGGAGGACGGCGGCTGTGGGGGATGACGATGGCAGAACGATATCGCAAATTGTTCCATCTGGAGCACCGGCTCTGGACGCCGGGGGCTCCGGTGGTCCTGGAGTCCGGATCGCTGCTGGAGGATCTGTCCTCCGGAGATCTGCTCTGTCAGCTCCGGATCCTGAACATCCAGCCGCGCCCCATCAAGGCCCTGCGGGCCGTGGTACAGATGCTGGACGCCCAGGGCGAGCCTCTGGGGAATGGCGTGGACCACCGCTATCAGGAGCTGACGCTGGAGCGGGACGGCAAGATCGGGCGGGACGAGGCCATCGTGCTCCCCTCCCGGGACGCTCGCAGCTTCACCGCCCGGATCTCCCAGGTCAGCTTCGCCGACGGCGAGGTCTGGACCGACCAGGGCCAGGACTGGACGCCCCTGCAGGACCGGGTCCGGCTGGAGGAACGTCTGGATCCTCCGGAGGAGGACCGTTTCCGCGCCCGTTTCGGGAAAGAAAGCGTTTTTGCCCCCGCTGACGACGGCGGGCTGTGGTCCTGCACCTGCGGGGCCCTCAACCTTGCGGAGGAGACGCGTTGCCATCTCTGCCGCCATCGCGCCTCCGTCCAGCTGGAGCTCCTGGCCGATCTCCTGGGGCAGGAGCCGCCCCCCTCGCGCAGTGCCCGCCGCGCCCGTCCGGACGAGGACGGGGAAAGCGACGAGACCGGCTTCCCCTGGTCCCGCGATCCCGCGGACGGGGACGCCGCGGACGAACTGGACGAGGACGACGCTCCCGCAGAAGCTCCGGTGATCCCCTTCGTAAGGAAATGGCGCTGGGCGATCTGGCTGCTCCTCCTGCTGATCCTGGGCGGTCTTGCCGCCGGGCTCCTGCTGCCCAAGGCGCAGGCCACGCTCCCGCAGAGCAGCTCCGCCGCCCGGGGGTCCCAGGCCGACGCCGAGACGGACCTCTATGAGCAGGCCCTCTCCCTGCTGGACACCGGCGACTTCCGCGGCGCCGTCGCCGCCTTCCATGGCCTGGGCGTGGAGAACGGCAAATTCCCCATCTCCCGGCAGCAGGAGGCCTATCGCTTCGCCTGCATCCTGCAGGAGCGGGCCGAAGCGGGCGACGCCAACGCCCTGTTGCTGATCGGGCGCAGCGCGGACGACGCCGGCGCGGAGAGCGCCGCCGTGGCGCTGTATGAGGCGGCGGAGGCCCAGTTCCTGGCGCTGGGCGACCTGGAAGACAGCGCCGAACGGGCCCGGCAGTGCCGCGAGGCCCTGGACGCCCGGGACGATCTGCGTCTGCAGACCCTCTATGACTCCGCAACAGCCCTCCTGGAAGACGGCGACTACAGCGCGTCTCATGCGCTCTTCCTCTCCCTCGGCGAGTTCCGGGACAGCCCGGACATGGCCAAAGAGCCCCTGTATCGCAGGGCCCTGGCTCTCTATTCCTTTGCGGAAGACAATGCGATCGGCGGTATCTGCGCCGCGCTCAACGCGGACAGCTGTCTCTTCTCCATGCCGCAGGATCGGGCTCTGGCGCTGGGCGCTCAGGAGCTGGAGCGGCTGAAGGCAGCCTGCGGGACCGGCCCCGCGCGGATCCTGATCGAAGAGACGCCGTCTACGGCGATGCCCCCTCTGGACGAAGCGCTGAGCGCGTGTTTCCGGTCGCTGGGCGACTATAAGGACAGCGCGGAACTGGCTGAGAGCGTCCGGGACTTCGGCGACGCGTCCCTGGCCTTCTTCCGCCTCTGCGCCGAGAGCGACATGGAAGGCGCAAGGGACTGGCTGGACAACGGCCCCGGCCGTTTTGAGGACCGGGAACGCTGGAGAGAGCTCCTGGACCTCTACAGCGCCTTTGACCGGGAGTGGGCCCTCTCCACCGGCGACCCCACGCTGATCCCCATGGTCCTGGGCGACGACCGGCCCTGCTATCAGCTGCGGAGCGTCCTGATCCTGGAGCGGGACGGCGCGGCGCTGCGTCTCTGCCCCGGCGAGGACGAGACGCAGTATGTGGAGCTGCGGGCAGAGCTGGGCGAGACGCAGTTCGTCCTCCACGAGGACAAGGGCGGCTATTTCGCGGAGCTCTCGCCTCTGGGCCGGCTCAGCGTGATCCGCTTCCTGGACGGGGCGGTCCTGGGCGGCGCGGAGTACGAGCCCAAGTGAGCAGTCCCGATCTGAAGGGGCCGCACCCCCGGACCCATGTTCCCGCATGAAACACAAACCGAGCCACGGCACGACTCCACCGGTCGCGCCGTGGCTCCTTCTTGCTGTTATACGTCCTGTTTCTCTGCCGATCCGCGCCCCAGAGCCCATTCCCGCAGCAGCCGGACCTCCCGATAGCTGCCCGCGATCCAGATCCTCCGACCAGTCCGGTCGATGGCGTAGAAGCCCGCCTTCGGCAAGCCTCGCGCGTAGAGCGGGCGGAGCTTCCCGATCTTGCGCAGATAGCCCCGGCGGAAGGCCAGGAAGGTCCCCTGTTCGCATGCGATGTACCAGAGCCTGTTCGTCTCTCCATCCGGGGCCTCCTCCGCAAGGCGCTGCCCCAGGAGCTTCTCCTGGCGGCGGAGCCGGATCAGTCCGGGCAGCGGGCCGCCCAGGAAACAGGCCAGCCAGAGGATGCCCGCCACCAGAAGGGCGAGCATAACCGTAAACAGCAGGACCGTCCCGACTCCATAGCCGGTCGATGCCCTTGCGATGAGCCCGGCGATCAGGAAAACTACGGTCATGATCGCGGCCAGGAGGATGCAGACCCTGTCGCACTCCCGCATGCTCTTGCGCAGCAGAGCGTATCTTAGACGAAAGTTTTGAAGTCTCATTCTCTCTCCCCTCCTATCGATGGATAGGACGATCCGGGCCGGAGGATAGTTCCCCGCGACAGATCGCGCTTTGTCAAACGATCCCGAAACACAAAAAAACAGGACGGTCTCCCGTCCTGTTTTTTATTTGGATCTCGGGCTGCGGCAGCCAGATCAGTGGCCGTGGCCCTTTTCGGTGCCGCCGGCGCCCACGCCGAAGTGCAGTTCCTTCATGCCCTCCACCTCGTCGCAGATGCCCTTCAGCGAGCACACGGAGCAGTCCGTGGGCAGGCCCTCCAGGATCGTGGCCAGGGTGTTGGTGGCGGCGTTCGCCTTCTTGGCCAGATCTCTCATGGCCGTGTAGTCGAAGCCGGGCGCCGTCACGAAGATGACGGTGGCGTTGAGGACGTTGGGGTCCTTCTTGTAGGCTTTGACGTAGCTGGCGCCGATGCTGTGGAAGCTGACGCCCCGCCTGATCGCCTGTTTGCTCACGCGGATCTGCTCCCGGTAGTTCTCCGGGGACATGCGGACCATGTAGCCCTCGGGATAGACGTGGTACTTGGCGAACTCGATATCCTTGAGGATACGGTAGACCTTGTCGTTGTCGTCGTCCAGCACGCCCACCCGCAGCAGCACGATGCGCGCGAAGTCGCAGTCGCCGCGGATCTGGCCCAGGTCCGGCCCGTAGAGCAGCACCTGGTCCCGGTCCACCAGCGCCGGGGAGGAAGTGAACAGGACGAAGTTGGCAGAGCCTTTGCCGGAAGCGCCCAGCTCATAGGCGGCGTCCTTCTGGAGCACCAGCTCGCTGGAGCCGATGTCATGCCAGCAGTCCCGCTCGGAATACGGCCAGATCCTGGGCGTCCCGTGCTCCAGCAGAGCCGGGGTATCTCGGATCAGGGAATTGAAGAGCTCCATATGCTAGAATACCAGATCCACTTTCTTCTGGTCGAACATAGCGTTGACCTGCTTATAGGCCCAGCCCAGGACCTTCTGGTCCAGGTTCCAGAAATAGACCACGAACAGCACGCCGATCACGATCAGCAGCACTTTCAGGATCGTCAGGAGGACTTTCGCGATATTAGCCATAAGTTCAATAAACTCCTTTCCTTTTCTGCTCCCCCGGAGGGAGCGTACGCAGCGCGTCCGGGAGCGTCTCCCGCGCTCCGTCCGGGAGATATCCCCGCAGGGGGGAAGGCGTATCGCGGCCTTACTTCTTGGCCAGGCCCTTCTGGCGGGCGTACTCGGCAGCGCCCAGCGCGCCCATCAGCTGCGGGTCGGTCTTCAGGGTGATGACCTTCAGCTTCAGCACGTGCTCGATGGCCTCT
>JAFZOC010000055.1 GCA_017550765.1 Oscillospiraceae bacterium | reverse complement strand
GTGGTACAGCCCCGGGATCCCCGCTTCCGGGAAGTGCTCTACGTCCTGCGGGACGACTATCTGGCCGAGCCCGGCTGCGACCGGGAGGAGCTGCTGCGCCAGGCCCGGGAGGCCGCCCGGGCGGAGACGGGCCGGACCCTGCCGCCGGGGCCGAGGCTCCCGCTGTGGCCGGCGGCCCTGCTGCTCCTGGGCGCGGCGGCGATCCTGAAACTGACGGGGGTGATCTAGGCGCGGCTGCGGCCGCGCCAGTCCCCCGCGCTGCGTCCCGCGGAGAGGCCTGCGGACAGATGCGGATATGCCAAGAGCCCCCGCTGCATCCAGCAGCGGGGGCTCTTGACGATGGATCTATACGATCACTTGATGCCGTACTTCTTGTTGAACTTATCCACGCGGCCGCTGGTGTCGACCAGCTTCTGCTTGCCGGTGAAGAAGGGGTGGCACTTGGAGCAGATTTCAACGGTGATGTTCTGCTTGGTGGACCCGGTCTCGATCACGTTGCCGCAGGCGCAGCGGATGGTGGTGGGCTTGTAGTTGGGATGGATGCCAGCCTTCATGGTATTACGCTCCTCATCTAGGCTGCCATGATTGTGCCAAAAGGCATAGTTACATGGCGCAAAGCGAATGATAACACAGCCCTGCGGGAATTGCAAGCACTTTTTTCGGCTTTTTTGCAGCGGCCGGGTCAGGCCCGCAGGAAGCCGACGCAGCCCAGCTCCGAGAGCGGGACGAGGCCCAGGGACTTGTAGAAGGCCAGGGTCCGGGGGCTGTCGTCCGTCACCAGAGCGATCTGGCGCACCTCGCGATAGCGCGCCAGGATCTCCCGCAGCAGCGCGGAGCCGACGCCTTTCCGCTGGTGTTCCGGGAAGACCAGCAGGTCCTGCACGAAAACGATGGTGCAGCCGTCGCCCACCGCGCGGACGACGCCCAGCAGTTCCTCCCCCTCCCAGGCGCCCAGGACCAGCAGCGAGTGCCGGTAGCCCTCCCGCAGGGCTCCGGGGTCCCGGGTGTAGGCGGTCCAGCCCACGGCCCCATACAGCCGCAGGATCTCCTCCTCCCGATAGTCGGTATACGCGCGGATCGTCATGGTATCTCCCCCGTCTCCTCTCCTCTTCTCAAAATGCCGGGCCCGAACGCCCCGCTCATGGCTCCACGGCCACCGTCTCCCCGGCGTTCAGGAAGTACAGCAGGCGCTCCTTCACGGGCTTTTCGCAGATCCGCTCGAGGGCCCCGGCATAGGCCCGCAGCTGCGGCGCGTAGACACGGGCCCGCTCCTCGGCCTCCGCGCGGCTGCGCACCCGGTCGGTCTTGTAGTCGATGACGGTGATGCCGTCCTCGTCCTCCAGGAAGCAGTCCACCACGCCCTGGAGCAGCACCTGCTCCCCGGCGCCTGCGGCCTCGGGGAAGAGATCCCCCGCGTCGCAGAGCAGGGAGAACTTGAACTCCCGCCGCAGCTTCGGCGCGGCGAGGATCCGCCTGCCCAGGGGGGAGGCGAAGAGCCGCCGGATCGCCTCGGCGTCCACGGCCTGGGCCTCCCGCGCCGAGAGGGAGCGCGCCTCCTGCAGCCGCCGGATCTCCCCCAGGATCTCCTCCCGGCTGCCCGTACGCGCGAAGTCCATATACTGCAGCACCAGATGGGTGGCGGTGCCGCGCTCGGCGCCGGTGAGGGGCCGCTCGTCCCGGACGAAGTCCGGCAGACGGAAGGGGCGGTGGGGCCTGGGCGCCAGCGGGACGGCGTCCGCGTCCGGCTCCGCCCGGTCCTTCAGCTCCGTGGCCGTGACCTTGGAGGGCAGCTGCTCCGCCGCTCGGTGGGGATAGACGAAGGCCAGCTGCCGCCGGAGCTCCCGGAGCGTCTCCGGGTCCGGCTCGGCGCTCGCGGCGGCCACGGCCTCCTCCCGGCGCGCGTCGGGTTCCCGGATCCGGATCTGGAGATGCCGCTGCCCATCGGCCAGGGCTGCCGCTGCCAGCCAGACCGCCGGCGACTGGGCTCTGGCCAGCAGCGCCGGGGCGATGGGCGTGTCGGCCATGTTCCGGGCCTTCTCCAGGAACGTGTCGGGATCTTTCACCGCGGCGCAGAGGAAGAGCCGTTCCCGGGCGCGGGTCATGCCCACGTACAGCAGGCGCAGTTCCTCCGAGAGGCTCTCCCGGTCCATGCGCAGAGCCAGGGCGCGGCGCATGTAGCTGGGGTACTCCACCCGCCGCTCCCGGTCGCAGACCTTGGGCCCCAGGCCCAGCTCCGGATGGATCAGCACGGCGGCGCGCAGGTCCTGCCGGTTGAAGCTGCGGGCCAGGTCGCAGAGGAAGACCACGGGGAACTCCAGGCCCTTGGACTTGTGGATCGACAGGATGTGCACGGCGGAGCCGCTCTCGGCGCCCAGGGAGGGCTCCTGGCCCTTCTCCGCCATGCGCCGCAGCCACAGCACGAAGCGGTGCAGGCCCCGGTAGCCGGTGGCCTCGAAGCGCTCGGAGAGCTCGACGAGCCCCATCAGCCGCGCCCGGCGCTGCTCGCCGTCCGTCATGGCGCTGCAGACGGACAGCAGGTCCAGCTCCTCCAGGATCTGCTCCACCAGCTGGGCGGCCCGCAGGTCCGGCGCCTGGCGGCGCAGCCGGTCCAGGCGCTCCAGCACCTCGGCGCCCCGGGGATGGTCCTGGGACCAGGCGCACAGGGCTGTGTAGAGGTCGCCCTCCCGGTCCGCCGCCCGGATCGCGGAGAGGGCGTCCGCGTCGAAGCCCAGGGCGGGGGAGCGCAGCACGGCGATCAGGGGGATGTCCTGGTGAGGGTCGTCCAGCAGCGCCAGCGTGGACATCACCACGGAGACCTCGGCGGCGCGGAAGAAGCCGCCGCCCTGGCCGAAGCCCACGGGGATGCCGGCCCGGGCCAGCTCCCGCCGGTAGACCGGGCCCACGTTGTTGGCCGAGCGCAGCAGGATGGCGATGTCACCGTAGTCCAGAGGCCGGGGACCGCCCCGGCCCGCCACCCGGACGCCTTCGGCCATGAGGGCGCGGATCTCCCCGGCCACCAGAGCGGCCTCCTGGACGACCTTGTCCGGGGCCTCCTCCTCGCCTCCGGCATCCAGCCGCAGCAGGCTCAGCGCGGGCACGGGGACGGAGCCCTCATAGCCAACGGCGCCGAAGCGCAGGGCCGCGGCCTCGTCGTAGTCGATATCCCCCAGGGCGCGGGACATGCAGCGGGAGAAGACGGCGTTGGCCGCATCCAGGATCTCCCGGCGGGAGCGGAAGTTCTCCCGCAGGAGGATCCGCCGGGGCTCGCCGGGGGCGGCGTCCGTGTAGTCGGCATAGCTCTCGTAGCGGCGGGTGAAGTTGCCGGGATCCGCCAGGCGGAAGCGATAGATCGACTGCTTCACGTCGCCCACCAGGAAGAGGTCCCGCTCGTCCCGGCTGACGGCCCGGAAGATGTCGTCCTGGACCTTGCTCACGTCCTGGTACTCGTCCACCATGATCTCCGCCCAGCGGGGGCGCACCTGGAGGGCCAGCTCCGAGGGGGAGCCGTCCTCCTGGGTCAGCAGCTGCGCGGTCAGATGCTCCAGGTCCGCGTAGTCCAGCAGCTCCGCCCGGCGCTTGGCCGCGGTGTAGGCCTTGTCGAAGGCCCGGACCAGGTCCAGCAGGGCGCGCATGGCAGACGCGGTCCTGGCCTGGTCGGCCAGGAGCTCCCGGGAGGACTGGACGAAGACGTCCTCCAGCTTCTCCATGGCCTGCTTGCAGGCGGTGCGGCGGGCCTTCAGGCTCTCGCTGAGCGCCGGGTCCGGGGACTTGCGGAGGGTGCCCATCTTGAAGGGGATGGGGAAGCAGGCCCGGGCGGGCTCCCAGCCCTCTTCCAGGGCTGCCAGGAGCCGGCGCAGGGCGTCAGAGCTGTCCTGGAAGCCCTGGAGCCAGGCTTTGGCGATGGCGGGCTCCGCCGCGATGAGAGCGATGCTCCGGTCCAGCTCCGCCGACCAGTAGGATACGGTCTCGGCGGCGCTGCGGAGGATCTCCCGGCCCCATACGGTCTCGCCCACGTCCGCGGCGGGGGCCTCCATGGCCTCCACCTGCCGCTGGGCCCAGAGAGCGGGGCGGGCATGGCACTGCATCTTCTCGTGCAGCTCCAGCGCCAGCTCGGCCAGCCGGCGGTCGTCCCGGCCGGCGCCCACGGTGTCCGCCAGCAGCAGGAAGCCCGGATGGGCCTCGGGATGTTCATAGCAGGCGTCCAGCACCCGTTCCATGGCGTCGGCCTTCATGGCGCGCCCCCGCTGTTCGTCCAGGATGGCGAAGTCCGGGCTGACGCCGATGCGGTGCCCGTGCTCCCGGAGAAAGGCGGCGCAGAAGCCGTGGATGGTGCCGATCTGGGCCCGGCGCACCAGGGCGCTCTGGCGGCGCAGACGGCGGTCGCCGGGCTCGGCGGCCAGGGCTGCGGCCAGGGTCTCGCCGATCCTGCCGCGCAGCTCTCCCGCCGCCGCCCGGGTGAAGGTGATGATGAGGAAGCGGTCCAGGTCCACGGGGTCCTGCCGGTCGCAGAGCCGGGCCAGGAGCCGCTCGGTGAGCACGCGGGTCTTCCCGCTGCCCGCGCCCGCGGAGATCAGCACGGCGCTGCCCCGGGCGTCGATGGCGGCCTGCTGGGCCGCGGTGGGACGGATCTCAGCCATGGTCGACAGCCTCCTTTTCCAGCATCTCGAAGACCTCCGCGTCCTTCAGCTCGCGCTGGTAGCGGCAGCTCTCGCCGGCCTCGCCGTCGCTGAAGAAACAGGCGTCCAGATAGTCGCAGTTCAGGCAGGCGGTCTCCTGCTGGCTGCGGTAGTAGGGGTCGGCGGCGATGCTGCCCTGGCGGAGCTGCCGGGCCATGTCGGTGAGGGTGCCGCGCAGATGCCCGAAGAGCACGCCCAGCTGCTCCAGCGAGGCCAGAGAGCCGGAGCTGCCGCTCCGGCGGCCCAGCTTCACCGGGATGTAGCGCTTGTCCTCGCCCTTCTCCCAGGCCTCCAGCACCGCGGCGTCGTCCAGCACCAGCCCGCTGCGGCGCAGGGCGTCGGCGCGCTTCTTGGCGATCTCCTCGTCCCCGGCGCCGGCCTCCACGGAGAGGATCAGGTCCCGGGCGGGCAGATACATCACCCCCGCGGGCACGATCTCGCGACCGTAGCGCGCCGCCCCGTCCTCCTGCAGGGCCAGGAGATACAGCAGCATCTGCAGGCCCATGCCGTACCAGACGTCGGACAGGGAGAAGCTCTTGCGGCCGGTCTTGTAGTCCACCACCCGGAGGTAGAGCTTGTCCTCGTGGACCCAGCCGTCGATCCGGTCGGCGATGCCGGTGAGGGTCATGGAGCCCTCGCCCTCGCCCAGTTCCAGGGGACGGATGTCCGTGGCTTTGGAGAAGTCCAGCTCGAAGTCCAGGGGCTGGAAGTCCGAGCGGCGCAGCTCCCGGACCGTGTCCAGCACGACCTCCTCCACGTCGCCGCAGAGGCGGCGGAAGAGGTGGACGAAGCGGCTGCTCTTCTCCCGCAGGTCGTCCAGCTCCTCGCGGACGTAGCGCTCCACGCTCTCCTTCGTCAGGGCGCGGATCTGCTCGTCGTCCAGCCGGGCGCAGCCCCCCAGATCCTTCGCCCGGCGCACCACGTCCTCCAGCACGGCGTGCATGAAGGTGCCGATCTCCGGGGGCTGGAAGCCCGCCGGCTCATAGGGCTTGGCTTTCAGCCCGTACTGGCAGAAGTAGGAGAAGCGGCAGGAGGCGAAGCGGTCGATCCGGGAAGCGCTCAGATACAGGCGCTTGCCGTAGAGGGCCTCCACGGCCTCGGGGGAGAGCTTCCCCCGGCCCAGGGCGGCTGCCCGCTCCAGCTTTGCAAAGCGCTCCGGGGCCTCTTCCCGGAAGTAGGCCGCGGCGGCCGCGGCGGTCGGGCGCCCCCCCTGGAGCGCATGGGCGGCCAGGGTGAGGGCGGGCCCGGGGGCCGCGAGCCGGGAGCGGTCCAGATCCAGCCGCTCCGGCCGCAGGCCGAAGAGGGCCTGGGCCCGCTGGTACACATAGGCCGGGCGCAGGTCCTCGCCGTCGGCGTCGCAGAGGGGGAAACTCAGATACAGGCTCTCTGCGGGCAGGGACAGGCAGTTGTAGATCAGGGAGAACTCCCGCCACAGCTCGCTGACGCCGCCGCCCAGGTCGATGTCCAGCTCCAGCAGGCGCTCCCGCTCGTCGTAGTCGAAGATGCCGGGGGCCTCGGCGGTCATAGGGAGCCGCCCCTCGCTGCAGCCCAGCACCAGCAGATGCTTGATGCTGCGCCGGCGCATCCGGTCGAAGTCGCCGGCGGAGACCCGGTCCAGGGACACCGGGATCAGCCCGATGTCGTACTGGGCCAGCATGCGCAGGAAGAGCTTGCCGAAGGCGGCGGCGTCCAGTTCCATGTCGCCCAGCAGGGCGGCGCACTGCTCCAGGGCCGAGACGATCAGTTCCCAGAGCTGCCGGTACTCGGCGGCCAGCTCCTCCCGGCCATCCGCTCCCAGCCGGGCCGATCGCTCCTCCAGCTGCCGGGGCAGTTCCAGATCCTCCAGCAGCCCCGCCAGAGCGGAGGCCTGGCCGGCGGCGGTCTCCGCCATCCGGCTGCGGTCGGCGAAGCGCTGCAGGGGCGCGGCTACCCGGCGGCGCAGAGCGTTGATCTGGGCCAGCTGCGCCGCGGAGCGCTCCGTGGGCGCGGCGCCGTAGCCGTCGGGATGCTGCCGCCAGTCCGCCGGGCGCGCCCAGGCGCCGCCCCGGAGCTGCCATTTGAAGATGTAGTTGGAGAGCAGGTCGCTCTCCTCCAGACTGAGCCCGGTGAGCCCGGTGCCCAGATAGCTCAGCATATCGTCCACGTCCCAGCCGGTCCCCACGATCTCATAGGCCAGAGAGATGAGGGCGGGCAGAGGCTTGGAGAGCAGTTCGCTCCGCCGGGTGGCGAAAAGGGGGATGCCGTACTGGCGGAACACGCTCTCCAGGATGCTCCGATAGTCCTCGAAGCCCCGGACCGCCACGGCGACGTCCCGCCAGCGGCAGCCCCCGTCCCGCACCAGGGACAGGACCCGGGCGGCGGCGGCCTCGCACTCGGCGGCGACGCTCTCGGCGAAGCCCAGACGGATGCAGGAGGCGTCCCCCCGGAAGCGGCTCTCGCCGTAGCGGAACATCTCTTCAACGAAGACACGCAGGGCCGGAGCCTTCCCCACGGGGACGCCCATGCGCTGGATCTGGACCCGGACGCCCAGCTCCTTGGCAGCCGCGGCCAGACGGCGGAGGGAGCTGCGGCTGAGGGCGAAGATCTCGTCCTCCCCGTGGGGCTCGTCCAGGGTCAGACAGACCGTCAGGGAGACGTCCCGGCGGAGCATGGCTTCCAGCACGGCCTGTTCCTGGTAGGTGAAATCCAAAAAGCCGTCCACATAGACCGTATCCGCCGGCCCCAGGGCCCCGTCGGCGATCTGTCCGGCCAGGAGGTCCAGCCGGTCGGAGGGGTCGGCATGGCCGTTGGCCACCACGGCGTCATAGGCCGCCATGATCAGGGACAGGTCCCGCAGCTTCCGGTCCAGGCCCTCGCCGCAGCGCTCCGCCGCGGCCTCCAGCTGTTCGGCGCTGACGCGGGCGGTCTTCAGCTCGTCCACGGCCCGCAGCAGCAGGGCCTGGAGCTCGGCCTTCTGCCGGGCCTGGCGGTAGACGTCCAGCCGGGAGGAGACGGCGTCCATGGCCAGGGCCATGCAGAGGAGCCGCCCGCCCTTGTCCAGCAGAGGCGCGGCGAGCCCGCCCCGCTCCTGGGCGACCCGGCGGGCCAGGCCTGTGAAGCTGAAGACCTCCGCCGTCAGGCTCAGCCGGTCGCCGCAGATGCGACAGAGCTCCCGCTCGGCCTCGTGGCTGTACTGCTCGGGCACCAGAAGGAGATAGCGGCTCTCCCGCCGCTCCACCGCCTGGCGCAGCTCCCGATAGATGGCCGCGGTCTTGCCGGTCCCCGCCCGCCCGATGATAAAACGCAGCACGCGCGCGCCCCCTTTCCGTATAGGCCCCGTCAGGGGCCCCTGTCCTCCGTGCGGCCCCGCGGGCCGGATCATGCGCGGCGGGCTCTTTCCGGGCCCGCCTTCCCGTCTCCCGCCCCTGCCGGGGCGGGTCCTTCTCTCTTCCTTATTGTAACAAGATCCGGGCCTCCTTGCAAGCGGGGGCGCGCGGGCCGCGCCCGCCTGCCGCCGCGGGACGACAGCATCACGCGGAGCGCGTGGGGCCGCGAACAGGAATGGGCGTGTGGGGCCGCGAGCGGGGCGCTGGACACGCGGGGCTGAACGCCGGGGCCGTGTCCGGGCCTTCGCCGGGGCAAGATCTGCTTGATTATGGGATCAGGCTATGATATAATATCCTTTGTGCGATCGCACCAAAAAAGGAGGAGCCGTCTCATGAGATTTTCGTCGAAAATTGAAAAATGCAGCCTCTCGCCCATGCGCAAGTTCGCCGCCGTCGCCGAACGGGCGGACGAGCGCGGCCTGAACATCTTCCGCCTGAACATCGGCCAGCCGGATCTGCCCACGCCCGACAGTTTCTGGGAGCGACTGCGCAGCATCCACCAGCCGGTGCTGAGCTATTCGCCCTCCAACGGCCTGCCGGAGTATCTGGACGCGGTGATCCACTACTACCACGGCCTGGGCGTGGATCTGAGCCGGGAGGAGCTGCTGGGCACCACCGGCGGCAGCGAGGCCCTGCAGATGGCTCTCTCCGCGATCCTGGACGAGGGGGACGAGATCGTGATCCCGGAGCCCTTCTATCCCAACTACGCCACCATGACGAACCTGACCGGCGCCCGGGTCCATCCCATCACCACCTGCCCCGAGGAGGGCTACCGCTACGCCGTCCGGGAGCGGGTGGAGGCCTGCATCAACGAGCATACCCGCGCCATCATGATCACCAACCCCGGCAACCCCACCGGCTGCGTCATCAGCCGCCGGGAGCTGCAGCTGATGCTGGACATCGCCAAGGAGCACGGCCTCTTCATCATCTGCGACGAGGTGTACCGGGAGTTCGTCTACAACGGCGAGCGGCTCATGAGCGCCCTGCAGTTCGAGGGCTATGAGGACAACGTCATCGTCATCGACTCCGTGTCCAAGCGCTTCTCCGCCTGCGGCGCCCGCGTCGGCGCGCTGATCTCCCGCAACAGGGAGCTGCTGGGCCACTGCCTGAAGTGGAGCCAGATGCGCCTCTCCAGCCCCACGGTGGACCAGCTGGCCGCCGCCTCTCTCTATTCCTTCAC
>JAFZOC010000054.1 GCA_017550765.1 Oscillospiraceae bacterium | reverse complement strand
GTGGCCAGCCGCCGATGCCCATCGGCGGCTGGCCGACTGCGGCTCTCGGGACAGAGAGCAAGGCTTGTGAGCCGGCGCGGGAGATGATATACTAAAGATCGGCAGAAGAAAACTGAACGGAGGTCTGCGTGGTGGAAAATGCGGAAATGAGCCTGGTGCTGCACGACAGCGAGAACGGGTGCCTGGCCACGCTCGCGGCGGATGTCGAGACATACCGCCAGGGCGGCGGCAAAAGACTGAAGACGATCGAACTGACCGGGGAGATCCCGGTGATGCACCGCATGGTCAAGGAGATCTGCTTCGACCTCTCCGATGGAGACCGGATCCGGGAGCTGATCTTCCGGCGGAGCCTGCTGGAGCGCTTCCCCTGCGTGGGCAGACTGACGGTGCTCAGGGAAGCGGGGGGCTTCTTCTCGGCAGACGGCGTACTGATGGCTAGGGAGCGGATGGATGACGGCGCGGAGATGGTCGCGCTCGTCCGCTACCCCGCAGCGAGAGAGCACAGGAGCTATACCGTCCCGCCCTGTGTACAGAAGATCGAGCGCGGAGCGTTCTCTCGGCTCCTGTATCTGCGGGAGCTCGTATTGCCGCGCAGCTTCCGCCGCTATGAGGACCGCGTGTGGAAGGGGACGCCGCTCCAGGTCCGGATGGAAGACACGGAGCTCGCCGAGCGCGTCGCCATCACCGGCCCGTGGATGTACGGCCGTTGCGGCGAGCATGCGTTCTGGGAGCTCAGCGAGGACGGCGTGCTGGAGGTCCAGGGAGAAGGACCGCTGTGGGATGACCCGCACTTGTTCAGCGGGCTGGAGCGGAAGATCGAAACGGTCTCGATCCGAGAGGGGATCACCCAGGCGGAGCCGCTCCGAAGAGCGTTCCCCCTGGCGGATGTCCTGGAGCTCCCGGTGTCCTTCGCGGACAAGGCTGCCTTTGCGGACACGCGCCTGCTGTACAGGACGAAAGAGCTCCTGTATCGGGAGGATGGGATCCTGAACAGGTCCAGGGACGGAGCCGGCGGACTTGGGGAGGACGAGAAAGAGACCTTGAAGGCTTTCGGGCAGATGGTCAACAGGCATCTCCGGCAGGACGCGGTCCAGACACAGGAGGTCTGCGTGGCGCTGGATCTGTGCCAGAGCTTCGCGCAGTTTGAGGACTTGCGGCTCTTTGCCACGGAGCTGTTTGGCGATATCGTGTCAGGCATCCCGTTTTGACGCGAACGGACTAGAAAAAACGGGGAGGAAGATCATGATGAAAGATGCGTTCATGGATGCGATCCGCACAGTGATGGACTTCAACAGCGAGTTTTTGAGCTCGGCGCTCCGAGATCCCGAGCATGCGCCGCGGCCGACGGAGGAGGTCCGCGCGGCCTGCAGGACGATCGCCGAGGCGGAGGCCTTCCCCTTCGACCCCGAGGCAGACGACGTGACGCTCCTGCGCCAGATCGCGCAGTTCATGGACCCCCGCCGCCTCTGATACGGGTTTTTCGGAGCGAGGGGAAGGCTGCCCCGTTGGCCCCCGACCAGCGTACAGCGTCTGGGAACGGACATATGCCCCCTGGCTGCCGGACAGGCCGCCGGCGCCGCGCAGGGGCGCATGGGGGATGCGCGAGGGCGGCCGCCCTCCTCTCGCGGCAGACATGCGCAAAAAGGGGAACTTGTCGGAAGTTCCCCTTTTTGTCGCGCAAGGAGCCGACATCGGAAGAGCACCTGCGCGTCCGGAGGCCCGGACGCACAGGTGCTCTAACCTTCGACGGTGTCTGGACGGGACCGTGTCCGGGCCCGCGCCGGGCTCGGTCACACCGTCTCGATGCGGATCACGTTGGTGTTGCCGCTGGCGCCGCTGGTATCGCCGCCGGTCATGACGATGGTGTCGCCGGCCTTCAGGCCCATGGCGTCCCGGGCAACCCGCAGGGCGTAGAAATAGAGCACTTCCATGTTGGGGAACTGCTCGGTCAGCAGCGGCACCACGCCCCAGGAGAGCGCCAGCTTGTACCAGGCCCGTTTACCGGTGGCGAGGCCCAGGATGGTGATGGGCGCCCGGAAGCGGGAGACCATCCGTACCGTCATACCGCTCAGCGAGGTGACCACGATGGCCTTGGCCGACAGGTCGATGGCCATGGTGCAGGCCGCGTGGGAGATGGCGTCCACCCTGTTGTGGATGAGGAAGGGCCGGGTGCGGAACTGCTCGATGTAGTCGATGTGCTTCTCCGTCTCCTCGGCGATCTGGCCCATGACCCGCAGGGCCTCGATGGGGTACTTGCCCGCGGCGGACTCGCCCGAGAGCATCACGGCGCTGGTCCCGTCGTAGACGGCGTTGGCCACGTCGCTGATCTCGGCCCGGGTGGGCCGGGGGTTGGAGATCATGCTCTCCAGCATCTCGGTGGCGGTGATGACCCGTTTGCCCATCATGCGGCACTTGGTGATCAGGTGCTTCTGGATCGCGGGCAGCTCCGTGAAGGGCACCTCCACGCCCAGGTCGCCCCGGGCCACCATGATGCCCTCGCAGACGGTGCAGATCTCGTCGATGTTGTCCACGCCGGACTGGTTCTCGATCTTGGCGATCACGTCGATGTCCCCGCCGCCGTTGGCCGCGAGGAAGCCCTTCAGGTCCAGCAGATCCTGCTTGCAGGAGACGAAGGAGGCCGCCACGTAGTCCACGCCGTTGCGGATGCCGAAGAGCAGGTCGGCCTTGTCCTGCTCGCTGAGGTAGACCTGGTGGATCACCTTGCCGGGAAAGCTCATGCTCTTGCGGTCGGACAAAACCCCGCCCGTG
>JAFZOC010000053.1 GCA_017550765.1 Oscillospiraceae bacterium | reverse complement strand
GCTCCAAGGGCCACGCCGGCCCGGCCGTCTACGCCGCGCTGGCGAACAGAGGCTATTTCGACAAGGCGGAACTGCTGACCCTGAACCAGGGCGGCACCCATCTGCCCAGCCACTGTGACATGCATCTGACGACCGGCATCGACATGACCACCGGCTCCCTGGGCCAGGGCTTCAGCTGCGCCGTGGGCATCGCGCTGGCCTCCAAGCTGGAGAAGGACGGCGCCACCATCTTCGCCATCGTGGGCGACGGGGAGAGCCAGGAGGGCCAGATCTGGGAGGCGGCCATGTTCGCCGCAGCCAAGAGGCTGGACAACTTGATCGCTTTCACCGACTACAACAAGCTCCAGATCGACGGCCCCGTGTCCGAGGTCAACGACGTCGCGCCGCTGGCGGAGAAATGGGCCGCCTTCGGCTGGAACGTGATCGAGGTGGAGGACGGCAACGACGTGGAGCAGGTCCTGGCCGCGGTGGAGCACGCAAAGCTGGGCATCGGCAGCGGCCGGCCCACCATGGTCATCCTCAACACCAGGAAGGGCTGCGGCGTCAAGTGGATCGAGGATCTGGGCGCCGGCAACCACAACACCAACATCAGCGAAGAGCAGGCCCGCGCCGCCGTCGCTGAGATCAGAGGGGAGGCCTGAGCCATGGAAATGAGAGCTGTTTACGCCGCGTGTCTGGCGGAGATGATGGAGCGGGACAAGCACGTGGTCGTGCTGGACGCGGACCTCTCCAAGGCCAGCGGCACCCGCAAGCTGTACGAGCGCTTCCCCGAGCAGATGTTCGACTGCGGCGTGGCCGAGCAGAACATGGCCTCCATCGCCGCGGGCCTCGCGAGCTACGGCTTCAGGCCCTGGATCGAGAGCTTCACCCCCTTCGCCACCCGCCGCATCTGCGACCAGATCGCCATCTCCATCTCCTACGCCAGGCAGAACGTGAAGATCGTGGGCACCGACCCCGGCATCTCCGCGGAGCTCAACGGCGGCACCCACATGAGCATGGAGGACATCGGCGTGGTCCGCTCCATCCCCGGCATCGTGATCTTCGAGCCGGTGGACGAGGTGCAGCTGCGCGGCGCCATGCCCGTGCTGGACGCCTATGAGGGACTGGTGTACATGCGCCTGTTCCGCAAGGTGCAGCCCGTGGTCTTCCCCGAGGACTACCGCTTCGATCTCTTCAAGGCCGACCTCCTGCGGGAGGGCCGGGACCTCTCCATCTTCGTCTCCGGCATGATGACCAGGGACTGCCTGGACGCGGCGGAGCTGCTGAAGGCGGAGGGCATCGACGCCGAGGTCATCAACGTCCACACCATCAAGCCCATCGACCGGGAGACCGTGATCGCCTCCGCCCGGAAGACCGGCGCCGTGCTGACCGTGGAGAACCACAACGTCATCGGCGGCCTCCAGTCCGCCGTGCTGGAGGCTCTGGCCCAGGAGAAGCTCCCCGTCTGCGCCGTGGGCGTCCCCGACCGCTTCGGCGAAGTGGGCAAGCTCCCCTACCTGCGCCAGGTCATGGGCCTGACCGTGGAGAACATCGTGGAGACGGCCAGGAAGGCCGTGAGCCTCAAATAAAACGCACACCTCAAGCGAAAATAAGGGGCGGCCCGTGCGGTCGCCCTGTTTTTTGAAGGAGAACGATATGAAGATCGCCATTGGCAGCGACAAGTCCGGCTTTTCCGTCAAGGAAGCCGTCAAAGCCTATCTCGCCGCGTCCGGCGCGGACTTCGACGACCTGGGCACCGTGGATCTGGACCACGTGCGGCCCTACTATGAAGTAGCCGGCGCCGTGGCGCCTCTGGTGCAGGACGGCACCTACGACCGGGCCGTCCTGATCTGCGGCACCGGCGCCGGCATGTGCGTGGTGGCCAACAAGTTCAAGGGCGTCCACGCCGTGGCCTGCGAGGGCGTGTACGCGGCCAAGATGGCCCGGGCCATCAACGACGCCCAGGTCCTCTGCATGGGCGGCTGGATCGTGGGGCCCGAGATGGCCGTGGAGATGACCAAGACCTTCCTGGCCACCGACTGGTGCCAGGATCTGGAGGACTGGCGCGCCGCCAATATGCACCGCTTCGCCGTGCAGGTGGCCGCCATCGAGGACGCCTGCTACGGGAAATGAGTTCCTCTACGCCCAGCCGGTGAAGATCTACTTCGGCGCGGCCTTCGCCCCCTACGGGCGCGTGCTGGGCGGCGCGGACGCCGCGCTCTCCGCCGCCCTGGCCGCCACGGAGCGGCCTGCGGAGGGCAACCTGTACCGCGCCTCGGTGGAGGCGCTGGAGGCGCTGCCCCTGATGGCGGAGCTCCGCAGGGTCTCCTTCGGCGGGATGGAGATCCAGGCGGGCTTCTGCAACGGCCACGGCGACAGGCTCAACGCCCTGGAGTACCACAAGTGCAGTGAGCTGAGCTACAGCACCACCGGTCTGGTGCTGCTGCTGGCCCTGCCCTCAGACCTGGAGGGCGACCGGCTGGACGCCGGGCGGATCCGGGGCTTCTACCTGCCGCCGGAGACCCTGGTGGAGCTCTATCCCCGGACGCTGCACTTCGCCCCCTGCCGGGTGCGGGAGGAGGGCTTCGACTGTCTGGTGGTCCTGGAAAAGGGCGTCAACGCCCCTCTGGAGCGGGTGGACACGTCCGCCCCCGGCGAAGAAAAGCTGCTGTGGATGCGGGGCAAGTGGCTGATCTGCCACCCGGCGTCGCCCCAGGCGAAAAAAGGCGCTTTCGTGGGGATCCGCGGGGAGAACATCCGCCTGGAGATCTGAGCGGACCGGGAACGCGCCGCCGGATCGACACGCCCGGCCGGCCGCGGCGCACAGCAAGAGCCAGAGGGGGGC
>JAFZOC010000052.1 GCA_017550765.1 Oscillospiraceae bacterium | reverse complement strand
CGCCCCCCACCGCCGTCCCCCGCCGTCTGCCGGATGCGGCGGCGTCCCCCACCCGACCCCTCTGCCCGCCTCCGCGGGCGCGGGGGGGGGGCAGGCGTGCGTCTGTCATCGCCGTCAGACGTGCAGCGCCCGCCTCCGCGGGCGCGGGCGCGGGGGGCGGGGACGGGGGGGACGGACGGCCACGAACGGTCTGGGTCCGAGTCGTGACTGTGTCAGGGGGGGCTTCCGGCCGGTGTGCGCACCGGACACCCCCCGGAGGAACAAGGGGGGCTTGCGCCGATCCGCCGGCAGGCGCGCCTTGCCTGTTGCGAAAACGGGGCCGCTGTGCTAAACTGGAGAGCGAGCGAACCTGGATGGAGGCGAGACTGATGGCACAGGACAAATGGTACAAGGAGATGGCGGTCTACCAGATCTGGATCCGCAGCTTCTGCGACGGCAACGGCGACGGCATCGGCGACCTGTGGGGCGTGCTCTCCAAGCTGGACTACATCAAGAGCCTGGGCGTGGACGCGATCTGGTTCTCCCCGATCTACCCCTCCCCCAACGCGGACTTCGGCTACGACATCTCCGATTACAAGGGGATCCACCCGGACTACGGCGACCTGGACCTGTTCAAGCAGGTCCTGGCGGAGGCCCACGAGCGGGGCCTGCGGGTCTTCATGGACCTGGTGATCAATCACAGCTCCGACGAGCACCCCTGGTTCATCGAGAGCCGCAAGAGCAAGGACAGCCCCTACCACAACTACTATTACTGGCGGCCGGGCCGGAAGGTCCGGGGCATGCGCCTGCCGCCCAACAACTGGACCAGTCTCTTTGAGGGCGGCGCCTGGGAATACGACGAGGGGCTGGACGAATACTATCTGCACCTCTTCGCCAAGAAGCAGCCGGATCTGAACATGTCGGAGCCCCGGGTGCGCCAGGAGGTCAAGGACATCCTGCGCTTCTGGCTGGACCTGGGGGTGGACGGCTTCCGGGAGGACGTGGTCACCTTCATCGCCAAGACCGAGGGCCTGCCGGACAGCTGGCCCTGGATCCCCGTGGCCAACGGCACCAAGCACTACTCCAACCTCCCCGCCGCCCACGACTATCTGATGGAGTTCAAGCGGGACGTGCTGGACCACTACGACTGCTTCACCGTGGGCGAGAGCCCCCTGACCACCGCCGACACCGCCCTGCGCTATGTGACCGAGGGCCCCGATCAGGTGCTGGACGAGATGATCGCCTTCTCCCACATGGAGGCCGACTGCATCGCCACCGACATGATCCGCCGGCCCTTCAGTCTGCGGAAGATGAAGAAGGCCTTCTCCGAGTGGCAGACGAAGCTCCAGGGCAAGGCCTGGAACGCCCTGTACATCGAGAACCACGACCACCCGCGCATCATCAGCCGCTACGGCAGCGAGCGCTACCACGACGAGAGCGGCAAGATGCTGGCCGCCATGTACATCCTGCAGCGGGGCACGCCCTTCATCTACCAGGGCCAGGAGATCGGCATGACGGACCTGCATCTGCCGAAGGTGGAGCTCTATCCCGACGTTATGACCCAGAACACCGTGCGGCTGCTCTCCAAGTTCCTGCCCAAGAAGCAGGTGCTGAAGATCGTCCAGGCCGGCGCCCGGGACAATGCCCGCAGCCCCGTCCAGTGGAGCTCCGGCCGCTACGCCGGCTTCAGCAGCGTCGAGCCCTGGTATCCCGTCAACGACAACTACCCCCAGATCAACGTGGCCGCCCAGGAGGAGGATCCCCGCTCACTGCTGAACTTCTACCGGAAGCTGCTGAAGTTCCGCAAAGAGCACCCCGTGGTCCTCTGGGGCGACTATCTGGAGCATTTCCCCGAGAGCAGGCAGCTCTACGTCTACGAGCGCAACTACCAGGGGAAGAAGCTGCTGGTGATCTGCTCCTTCACCGACGAGCAGGTCCGCTTCGAGCCCCCCGCCGGCATCGCCCTGGACGAGAAGGCTCTGGCGCTCAGCAATTACGAGGACAACTTCGTGATCGCCGGCGGCTTCACCACCCGCCCCTACGAGCTGCGCGTGTACCTGTTCGAGTGAGCCGCTGACGTCCGGGGGCGTCGGCGGGAACGATACGCAGCCCCCGGTCCTGCCGGGGGGCGAAGTCTGATACGGGCGCGGCCGGGCCGCCCCCCGGTCATACAGGAGAGCCGGCGGCCGGACCGTCCGGCCCAGATCCCCGGCCGTGCCGGGGCCGGGCCCCGTCGGGGCGTCCGCCCCGGAGAAGGAGGAGCGATGAGAGAGATCACGGAGCGAGCCTACGCCAAACTGCACCTGTCCCTGGACGTGACCGGCCGGAGGGAGGACGGCTACCATGAGCTGGCGATGCTCATGCAGACCGTAT